>NZ_JBFHGD010000039.1:0-19623 GCF_041583255.1 Trichloromonas sp.
ATCCCTTCAAAAAATCGGGGCCTTTAACAGAAAAGGCCCCGGAGGCAAAGGTGAGAGCGTCTTTCGCCCTAACCTGCATCCTTATTTTGCAAGGGGCTTGCCAGCCAGGCAAGCTACTGTTTTTAAAAGGAATAGACAAAAACAAACGCCCGCCGCGTATAAAAATTTATACGCGGCGGGCGAAAGGGAGCAACGGGGGCGCCGAAAATTTGTACGGCGAGAGGAAGCGCTCAGGCCAGGTCGTGCTTCTTGAGCTTGTACTGCAGGTTGCTGCGGCTGATGCCGAGAATTTCTGCGGCCTGCGCCTGCACGCCGCGGGCCTGGACCAGGGCCCGGTGGATCAGGTCGGCCTCGATGCGATCGAGCAGTTCCGGCAACGGGCGGTCAAGTTCAAGACCGGCCGCGGTTGCAGCAGGAGCGTCCTGACGGTGCAGCACCTCGGGGAGATGCTCGGGCAGCAGCACATCGCCCTGGCAGAACAGCACCCCCCGTTCGAGAGTGTTCTGCAGCTCCCGCACGTTGCCGGGCCAGCTATAGCCCTGCAGCAGATCCAGCACTTCAGGGGCGAGAGCGGTCACCCGCCGGCCCAGTTCGAGGCTGAAACGCTGCAGAAAACTGAGTGCCAGCAGCGGGATATCCTCGGGGCGCCGGCGCAGGGGGGGCGTCTCGAGAGTCACCACGTTGAGGCGGTAGTAGAGATCCTCACGAAAACCTCCCTCGGCCATCATGACTGAAAGGTCGCGATTGGTGGCGGCGACGATGCGGACATCGGTTTCGATTTCCGCCGTGCCGCCGACCCGGCGGAAACGCCGCTCCTGCAGCACCCGCAGCAGGCGGGGCTGCAGGGAGAGGGGGAATTCACCGATCTCATCAAGAAACAGGGTGCCGCCGTCGGCCACCTCGAGCAGTCCCCGCTTGCGCTCCAGGGCGCCGGTGAAAGCCCCCCGTTCATGGCCGAAGAGTTCGCTCTCGAGCAGGGTTTCGGTCAGCGTTGCGCAGTTGATGGAGACCAGCGGCCCCTGCCGGCGGGGACTTAAGCGGTGCAACGTTCCGGCCACCAGTTCCTTGCCGGTGCCGCTTTCACCGGTAATCAGCACCGAAGCCCTGGCCGGTGCGACCTGGCCGATATCGGCCAGCAGTTTCTGCATGACCGGACTGTCACCGAGCAGGTCACGGGACTGGCTCCGTTGCAGCTGTCGACGCAGGGCGGTATTTTCGGTCTGCAGGCGGGCATAGCCGAGGGCCTTGTCGACGATCAACAGCATTTCGTCGTTTTTGAACGGTTTCAGCAGATAGTCGAAGGCGCCGGCCTTCATCGCCGCCAGCGCCGTCTCGACGGTGGCAAAGGCGGTCAGCACGACGAAGGGAATGTCGCCGATATCCTGCCGCACCCGCTGCAGAAAGGCCACCCCGTCCATGTGCGGCATTTTCAGGTCGGAAAGGATCAGCGCCACGCTTTCGCGAGACAGCAGTTCCAGGGCGGCAAAGGGATTTTCGGCGGCCGAGACCCGATGACCTTCGGCCTCGAGCAGTTGACCCAGAACCGCCCGGTAATTCTTTTCATCGTCAACCACCAGGATATGCGCCATCTACTCCTCCTCGGCCGGCAGGCAGACGGTAAAGACCGACCCCCGCCCCAACTCGCTGCGCATCCGCAGGTCGCCGCAATGAGCCTCGACAATGCGAAATGCGTTGGCCAGCCCCAACCCGGTCCCCTTGTCGCGGGTGGTAAAAAACGGATCGAAAACTTTCTCCTGGTTCTCCGGCGCGATACCGCAGCCGTCGTCCTCCACCTCGAAGCAGACCCGCCCCTCTTCCCGGTAGCTCCGCAACCGGATTCGCCCGCCAGGTTCTATGGCAGCCAGCGCATTGAGCAGCAGGTTGAGCAGCACCTGCTGCATCATGTCGGCATCGAACCGGATCGTTAACGCCCCCCCCTCAGGTTCGACTTCGACCGCAACATTGCGCTGCCGGGCCAACCCGTCCACATGTTCTGCCGCCCGCTGCAAAAACGCCTGCAGATCGTAGGGACGCAGCACCGGTTCGCCGGGCCGGCCAAAGGAAATAAAATCGGTCACCAGGCCATTGATGCGGGTCGACTCTTCCTGGATAATGTCGAGCAGCTGCCCGACATCAGATGAACCCGCGGCGAGTTTTTTTTCAATCAGCTGCGCCGAGGAAGAAATGATCCCCAGCGGGTTGCGGATTTCGTGGGCGATCCCCGCCGACATTTCGCCGAGCGCCGCCAGGCGTTCCTTGCGGCGCAGGCTCTCCTCGGCCTCGCCAAGCCGGGCCAACGATTCCTGCAGGGCGGCCTGGTTGGCCAGCAGCTGCTCGTTGAGATGTCTCTGTGACTGCAACTGCCGGCGGTGGATCTCTGAAAAGCTCTGCACCAGCAGGCCGACGATGAAAAAGGTTACGCCGAAGATCAGGAATTCAGGGATTTCCTCCTGGCGAAGCTCCGGATCCAGGTAGAGCCGGGACGGAACCTGGCTGAAAAAGAGCAGTACCGCCACCGTACAGGTCAGCAGCGTCAGGCGCAGGTTGAGGTTGGAGGCCGCTACCGCGATCGGCAGAAAGTAAACGATCCAGTACACACTCTCTTCGTCACCGGTGGTCGCCCAGATCACCAGCGTGCACAGCAGCAGGTAGACGCCGACATGCGCCACCATCAGCCCGGACGACTGAATCTGCTCGATGGTGAAGCGCCGGTCGGTGACCAGGTAATAGCCGGCCAGCAGGGCAAACGGCAGGGCATCCTGCAACAGGTCGGGCGCCTTGCTGAAGAGGCACAGCAGGGCGATAAGAAACGCCAGAAACAGGCTCTTGGTTAAACGCCCCGTTCTGGAATAGAGAAATGTATCCATGCATTGTCTCTCGAGGTTGCCCGCCGGGACAAACCCCTGCGGCCGTGCTATGGTGTTTTATCCGACCCGCGAAAGGCGCCACCGATGACTGACCCATCCCAGAGTCCTGGTTCCCTATCGATCGCCTGCCAGCAGGTGCTGCAGCAGGACGCCTCGGTCTTCTCCATCCAGTGGATGGACTTGCCGTCGCAACTGGCCACCGGACTGACCCCGGAGCTGTTGCTGCAGAAATACCTGGACCATATCCGCCGTTTTACCGGCACCCTGGTGCGCCCGGTGCAACTCGGCCGGGCTGTAGAATTCCGCTTCTGGCATAGTCGCAAGTGCCTGCTGCGCTTCGACGCCAGCGAGGCCGACGGCACATCTCTGGCCCTGCGCATCGACGGTGGCCTGCTGGTGCAACAGGCCTTCTGTCGCCAGGGGGAACTGGTCTTCAGCTGCGAACCGAAAGACGGCCTGGTGCGGGTCGGGCTGCAGCTGTCCGACTACTGCCCGCTGCTGCTCGGCAGCCGTACTCCCAGCTTGGTGCACAAGTGGTTCTACCGCCTGACCCAGGCGGCGATCCACAAAGTCGTCACGGTCCGTTTTCTGACCCGGCTCTACCGGGAGCGGGCCGGTCAAGACGCCTGCTGCCGGGTGGTGCGGGTGCGCGTCCGCGAAGGAGACCCGCTGTGACCAGCGGCCGGCTGCTGGCCGTAGGCGACATCCACGGCTGCCGCGATCTGCTGGTCGACCTGCTGGCCAAGGTCAGACCACAGCCCGCAGACCGGCTGATTTTTCTCGGCGATTACATCGACCGCGGCCCCGATGCCCGGGGCGTTATCGACGAACTGCTGACCTTTCGTCTCTCCCATCCCCGCAGCATCTTTCTCAAGGGCAACCACGAGGCGATGTTCCTCGATTTTCTGGCCGGCCGCAATCTGCTCCTGTTTCTGCGCAACGGCGGCGACGCCACCCTGAGCAGCTACCCGCAGGAGGGCAAAATCCGGATTCCGCAAGAACATCTCGATTTTCTGCGTAACTTGGATTTGCACCACGAAACCGAGGATTTCATCTTTGTCCATGCCGGCCTGCGCCCCGGGTTGCCTCTGGCCGACCAGCAGGAACGGGACCTGCTGTGGATCCGCAGTGAGTTTCTCGATTCGGACTACGACTGGGGCAAAACCCTGGTGTTCGGCCACACTCCTTTTGCCGCCCCCCTGCTGACCGCAAACCGGATCGGCCTCGATACCGGCGCCGTCTACGGGCGCACCCTGTCCTGCTGCGACGTGCGGTCGCGGACCTGCTGGCACGCGCCCTGAAACTGGCTCGGGGAATCTCAGGTTTGCAGGGGGATTGAGCCTTAAAAAACGCAGCCCGGTGTTTGCCCAGCCCGGAAAACCGCTGAATCCACCATTACCGACGGCAGATGTGCTACGAAGAGCGGCCGGCAGCCTCGACACGACGTAACCAGAAGCAGCTGCATACCGCACCAGAGCCCCTCATGCACCACGCAGTGGAGCCATTTTTACTTACTTATTATGTTGGCTTGGACAAAAAGTAAGGCGTCTGGCGGGACGCGACCCGCCGGTTTCGCTTCTCCAAGTCGCTTCCGCCCGTCAAGCGATCACAATCCTGCCCCCTCCCGCCGCAGCAAATCACCGACCCGGGCCCCGGCAGGGAGCGCCATGACAATCCGCGCGTTGGGCTGGCCGGCAGCAAGCAGGTCCCCCGACTCGGAACGCAGCTCGCCGGCAGTAAATTCCACCTGGCGCATCTGCGGACCGATCAGTTCGAGGATCGCGCCGGGAAAAAACCGGTTGCGCCCTTCGACCAGGGCGCGGCCGTCGCCGGCCAGCTCCCGCACCACGCCGACAAAGTCGTGGGTGCGCCGGTACTTGGAATCATCGGTATGGACCAGGGCATCCTGGCCGCCGAACAGAAACCCGGTGTCGTACGGGCGATGACTGACCTTATCGAGCTCGTCGCGCCAGAGCGGATCGCAGCGATAGCCGGCCGGGTCGGCCAGATAGCGGTCGAGGGCCGCCCGGTAGACCCGGGTCACCGCCGCCAGGTAGTAGAGGGTCTTCATCCGCCCTTCGATCTTCAGGCTGTGGATGCCGGCCTCGACCAACAGCGGCAGGTGCTCGATCAGGCAGAGATCGCGGCTGTTCATCAGGTAACTGCCGCGGCCATCCTCCTCGATGGGAAAATACTCGCCGGGGCGGGTTTCCTCGACCAGAGCGTAGCGCCAGCGGCAGGGATGGGCGCAGGCCCCCTGGTTGGCGCTGCGGCCGGTCATCGCCGCCGACAGCAGGCAACGCCCCGAGTAGGCCACGCAGAGGGCGCCATGGACGAAGACCTCGAGTTCGACCGCGGTCTCTTTGCGGATCGCACGGATTTCCTCGAGGCTCAGCTCCCGGGCCAGGTTGACCCGGCACACCCCGGCCGCCCCCCAGAAGCCAACCGCCTCGGCGTTGGTGGTATTGGCCTGGGTCGACAGGTGGATTTCCCGCCCGGGGTCGACCCGCCGCAGCAGGCCCAGCACCCCGGGGTCGGAAACAATGTAGGCGTCGAGATCGAGGGATTTAAGCTGTTCGAGATACTCGGCAAAGGCCGAAAAATCGGCCGGACGCAGATAGGCGTTGAGGGTCAGGTAAAGCCGCTTGCCGCGTGCAGCAGCCAGCTCGCGGGCGCGGGCCAGGGTATCCAGGTCGAAATTACCGGCCTGGGCGCGCAGGCCGAACTGTTCGCCCCCAAGATAGGCGGCATCGGCGCCGTAATCGAAGGCGATCCGCAGTTTTTCAAGGTCCCCGGCCGGGGCCAGAAGTTCAGGATGGTGCATTCCGTTCCAATTCCTCCAGTGCAGTTTGTCCGGAACAATAGCATAAACGCCGAAAAAGGGTTAACCACTTTACGCCCGCAGGCCCCCGGCCGAAACCCATTCCCGCTTGACAAGGGCTTAAAAAGTCTATAATTTTTAGAAATTAACTGGACGGCCCGAGATACGGACCGTCTCCGGAGCCTTCACCATGAAATACCCTGCGCTTCTCATTCTGATTCTCGGCCTTGCTTCCGCCGGTCTGACCGCCTGCGTTCCCGCCCACACGACCGCAGATCTCTCCTCCGTCGATCGTGAACTGGCCCGGATTCGCCAGGACCAGCAGCAGCTGACGCAGCAGGTTGAGAAAAACCGGAACAACCTGCTGCTGATTGAGGCCAAGGTTCGCGACCAGCAGGTTCTGATCAGCGACCTGCGCCGCGACCTGGCAACCAAAAAGGTCACCCCGAACCGGGATATCGCGACATCATCCCGTACGGGCATCGCCCCGGCAACCGCGCCGACCACAACCGACGCCCAGAACGCCTCCCCTACTGAAATTTACCTGCAGGCCTTCTCCGACTACGCGGCCGGCCGTTTCGAGCGGGCCATCCAGGGATTTGAAACCTTTCTCCGCCTGCATGCCAGCAGCGATTATGCGGGCAATGCGCAATATTGGCTCGGAGAATGCTACTATTCCCAGCAGCAGTATGCCCGAGCGATCGAAGAGTTTCAACGAACCGTCGAGCGCTACCCGCAAGGGAGCAAAACACCTGACGCCCTGCTGAAAATGGCCTCAGCCCTGAACCAGCTCGGCCAGCCCGGCCGAGCCGAAGAGGCCCTGCAGGTTCTGCGCAGCCGTTATCCGGACAGCCCGGCGGCCCGCAAACCCCTGGGGGCGAACTGACAGTGCAACTTACACTACGTGGGGGACTCCATGCCGTTTAAAAAAATCATCATGCTGACCTGCCTGCTGCTCCTGCCCCTTTCGGCCCTGGCCCAGGGTGAAGTGCAGACCTACGTGATCAAGAAAGGGGACACCCTCTGGGGCATTTCGCAAAAATTCCTCACAGACCCTAACTACTGGCCCAGCCTCTGGTCCAACAACCCCTTCGTCACCAACCCTCACCTGATCTACCCCGGCCAGAAAATCGCCATTTACGACGGCCGTATCGAACTGGTTCCGGTCGGCGAAGAAAACTATCCCGCAGGCGCTCAGGCGGCAGCGGCCGCTGAACGGCCAATCCCCCAGGAAGAAATCACCATCAAGATTCACCAGGGAGCTCTCGGCTTCATCAGCCAGGAAGAATTCGAAGCGGCCGGCACCCTGGTCGACACCACCGACAACAGACTGCTGATCGGCACCGGCGAAACGGTTTTCCTGGAAATGGGCAACCTGGCCGCGACCATGCCGGGCAGCACCTTTGCCCTGTTTGAAGTCAAAGAGCAGGTTCTGCACCCGGTCACCAGGCAAAAACTCGGCTACCGCATCGACGAACTGGGCACCCTGCAGATCACTGAAGTCAACGATGAAGTAGCCACCGGAGAAATCACCAAGGCGTTCAGGGAAATACAGCGTGGCGCCAAACTCCGGCCATATCAGCCGGCCCAGACGGTCATCGAACTGAAACGGGCCGAACAGGAGCTGAGCGGCATTCTGATCGACGCCCAGGACGGCCGGATCGCCCTGAGCCAGTACGATATCATTCACGTCGACCTCGGCGCTAACGACGGCCTGCAGGTCGGCAACCTGCTCAACATTTCCCGCCCTCGCGACGCCTCCGCCCTGAGCCTGACAAATAAAAACCTGAAGCTGCCGGATGTCCTCCTCGGCTCGGCGCTGGTCATTGAAACCCACGCCAACACAGCTGCGGCGCTGGTGCTGAAAGTGACCGAGCAGTTGTACCGGGGCGACCGGCTGACCACGGTTATCGATTAACCGGCAACCGCGGTTCCGCCGGAAATCCGAATGACGATGAAAAAGGATTGAACGAACTTCAATCCTTTTTCTGTTTGTGACTGCACCCAGTGCAGGCTGAAATACTTATTATAATATATATGCACGGAGGGAAACATGTTGACGGACCGGGAGCGTGCCTGGCTGCGACTGCATCTTACCCGCGGTCTTGGCCGCACCGGGCTGGTCCGACTGATGGACACCTTCGGGTCGCCCGCCGCCATCCTCGACGCCGGCCCGGGTGACTGGATTCGCCGGGCCGGCATCCGTGACACCGTGGCCCGCAGCCTCCCTGCCGACAACGACCCCTCCCTGCTGAAAACGGAAGAGATCCTGAACGCGGCCGCCGTCCGCATCATCAGCCAGTGGGACGGTGACCACTTTCCGCCCCTGCTGCGCACCCTGTACGACCCCCCGGCGATCCTTTACCTGCGCGGTACGCTGACCGCGCAGCCGGCCCTGGCGGTCGTCGGCGCCCGCCGCGCTTCGCCGGCCGGGCTCCAACTGACCCGCGAGCTTTGCAAAGAAATTGCCTCGCGGGGCATCACCATTGCCAGCGGTCTGGCCCGCGGCATTGACACGGCCGCCCATGAAGGGGCACTGGACGCTCAAGGGCAGACCATTGCGGTCCTGGGCTGCGGTATCGACCGGGTCTACCCCCCGGAAAACAGACGCCTGTTTCAACGCATCATGGAGCAAGGAGCGATCCTTTCCGAGTACCCACCCGGTACGCCCCCGCTGGCCGGCCATTTCCCCGGCCGCAACCGGATCATCAGCGGCCTCAGCCAAGGGGCTCTGATCGTCGAGGCGGCCGAGGGGAGCGGTTCGCTGATCACTGCCGATTTTGCCCTCGAACAGGGGCGCGAAGTCTTCGCCGTGCCGGGGCCCGTCTATGCCGAAACCAGCAGCGGCGTCAACCGGCTGCTCAAGGAAGGGGCCCACCTGGTCACCGGCGCCTCCGACATTCTGGAAATTCTCTGGCCCGGCATCCCGTCTAAAGTGGCGCAGGAAAAAGAGGATTCGCTCCAGTCCGAACTGGCCGGCGATGCCCTGGCCCTTTACCGCTGCCTTTCCATCGAACCGCTGCACATCGATGAACTAGCGAGGAAATGTGGCTTGACACCCATGGAGGTTTCCGCTATTTTACTGCACCTAGAGCTCCAGGGGGGGGTTGAACAGCTTCCCGGCATGCGTTACATCCGCTGCCGGAGAGCCTGAAACTACAGTGATCAATTCACCGCAGGAGTCAATTTGAGAGAACGGGTTCTGGCTATCGTCACCATTATCGCCCAGTACGTCATGACTGACCGCAATCAGTTGACCGAAAGCGAAATCGTTGAAGAATTGATGGCCGAAGGCTTTGCCGCCGAAGAAATCGACGCCGCCTTCCGCTGGATGGAAGATCTCTCCCAGCAACCCCGCAAAGCCGACGAAAAGACCCTGCAGGTCCCTACCCACCGGGTCTTCACCCTCGAAGAAGTCTGGGGATTGTCAGCTGAAGCCCGCGGTTTTCTGATCCGCCTGCGGATGCTGGGGATTCTCGACGACGACGCCGAGGAAGAGATCATCGAACGCTCCCTGCAGGTCGCAGAAGACGAAGTTTCCCTCAGGGATGTCAAGGCGCTGACGGCACTGGTCCTGTTTTCCCGCACCACCCAGGACTGGTGGCGGGAAGTCGACTGCTTCATGGACGACGATTGGGCAAGAATGTTTCACTGATACGGCGACCAGGCTGCGGGAAATCCTGCAGCCTTTTTGATTTTCGGCCAGCAGCAACCATTCACATACGGTAAACAGAGGCTTTCATGGCAAAATCACTGGTGATCGTCGAGTCTCCTGCCAAGGCGAAGACCATCGAAAAATTTCTCGGCAAGGGCTTCAAGGTCCTGGCCTCCTACGGCCACGTTCGGGCCCTCCCCAGCAAACAGGGTTCGGTCGATCTGGCCAACGACTTCGAACCGAAGTACCACGTGCTGCCGGAAAGCAAAAAGCAGCTCGACCTGCTGAAAAAGGAAGTCAAGGACAGCGATGAACTGATCCTGGCCACCGACCTCGACCGCGAGGGTGAAGCCATCGCCTGGCACCTGCTCGAAGCCCTCGGCATCGACGAGCAGGGAACCAGGCCGGTGGTCAAGCGGGTCACCTTCCACGAAATCACCAAGGGGGCCATCCAAAAGGCCATGGCCGAACCACGGCAGATCGCCCGGGACCTGGTCGACGCCCAGCAGGCCCGCTCGATTCTCGACTACCTGGTCGGTTTCAACCTCTCCCCGTTCCTGTGGAAGAAGATCCGCTACGGCCTTTCCGCCGGCCGCGTCCAGTCGGTGGCCCTGCGCCTGATCTGCACCCGGGAAAAAGAGATCGCCGCCTTTGTTCCGCAGGAATACTGGACGATCGAAGCCCTGCTGCAGGCAGCAAACGGCCAGGAGTTCAAGTCCCGACTCTTCTCCGTCGACGGCACCAAGCTCGACAAGCTGGCTATCCCCGACGCGACTTCCGCCCAGCAGCTGGTCGACGCCATCGCCGGCGAAGCGATCCAGGTCGCCTCGCTGACCAAGAAAGAAAAGAAACGCAACCCGGCGGCCCCCTTCACCACCAGCACCCTGCAGCAGGAAGCCAGCCGCAAGCTCGGCTTCTCCGCCCGCAAAACCATGTCCACCGCCCAGAAACTTTATGAGGGGATGGACATCGGCGACGGGGCAGTCGGCCTGATCACCTACATGCGAACCGACTCGGTGGCCCTCTCGACCGAGGCGACCGACGAGGCCCGCGAGGTCATCAACCGGCTGTTCGGCCAGGACTACTCCCTGCCCCAGGCCCGGGTCTTCAAGAGCAAGGCGAAAAACGCCCAGGAGGCCCATGAGGCCATCCGGCCGACCACCATCGCCAACACCCCCGAAAAGGTCAAGCCGTTCCTCTCCTCCGACCAGTTCCGGCTCTACCAGCTGATCTGGACCCGCACCGTCGCTTCGCAGATGGCCCCGGCTCTGCTCGAAGCGACCAGCATCGACCTGGCGGCGGGCGATCGGTTTATCTTCCGCGCCACCGGCCAGGTGATCCGCTTCCCGGGATTCATGAAACTCTACATCGAGGGGACCGACTCTCCCGACGAGGAACAGGAAGGAACCCTGCCGGCCCTCGAAGAAGGGGAAACCGTGCAGCGCAAGGAACTGCTGCCGGAGCAGCACTTCACCCAGGCACCGCCCCGCTTTACCGAGGCCAGCCTGGTCAAGATCCTCGAAGAATACGGTATCGGCCGGCCGTCGACTTACGCCTCGATCATGAATACCCTGGTGGTGCGCAAGTACGTGCGGCTGGAAAAGCGGGCCTTCTACGCCGAGGACGTCGGCATGGTGGTCACCGACCTGCTGGTCAATCATTTTACCCAGTACGTCGACTACGACTTCACCGCCAAGCTCGAAGAGGATCTTGACGCCATTTCCCGCGGCGAGGAAAAGTGGCGCCCGGTGTTGCGCGGCTTCTGGGATCCCTTCATCGGCCTGATCAAGCAGAAGGAAAAAGAGGTCACCAAGGAAGAGGTCACCACCGAGAAGACCGACCGGACCTGCCCCGAGTGCAGCAAGGAGCTGGTCATCAAGCTCGGCCGCTCCGGCCGTTTCCTGGCCTGCAGCGGTTTCCCCGAGTGCCGTCACACCGAACCCTTGTCCGGCGAGGATCAGCCGGAGCCGGAAATCTCCGAAGAAAAATGCGAGAAATGCAGCGCGCCGATGCTGATCAAGATGGGGCGCTACGGCAAGTTCCTCGCCTGCAGCGGCTACCCTGGCTGCAAGAACATCCAGCCGCTGGTCAAGCCCAAGGCCCTGAACATCACCTGCCCCGACTGCAAGGAAGGGGAGCTGATGGAAAAGAAGAGCCGCTACGGCAAGATCTTCTACTCCTGCAATCGCTACCCCCAGTGCAAATACGCGCTCTGGGACCAGCCGATCAACGAGCCCTGCCCCACCTGCGGCTACCCGGTGATCGTCGAGAAGGTCACCAAGCGCTTCGGCACCTATCGCAAGTGCCCGACGGAAAACTGCGACTACAAGCTGGTTCTGATCGAACCTGAAAAAAAGAGCAGTGAAAAACCGGCCACTGAAAAGAAAACACCGGCCAAGAAGGCACCGGCCAAAAAACCGGCGGCAAAAAAGGCGCCGACCAAGAAAAAACCGGAATAAGTTTCAGACTCCTGAAACATCCGCAGCCGGGCCGCAAGGCCCGGCTCTTTTGTTGAACCTGAATACGGAAATCTTATGCTCATACAGATTATCGGCGGCGGCCTGGCCGGCTGCGAAGCGGCCTGGCAGGCCGCGAGCGAAGGCGCACAGGTGGTTCTGTTCGAAATGAAACCCCTGCGCTTCTCACCGGCCCACCAGCTTTCGCAGCTCGCCGAGCTGGTCTGCTCCAACAGCCTGCGCGGGGCGGGGATGAACAACGCCGTCGGCTGTCTCAAGGAAGAACTGCGCCGCTGCGGCGCCCTCTTCATGCAGGCCGCCGATGCCACCGCCGTTCCGGCCGGCGGTGCCCTGGCCGTCGACCGAGAGGCCTTCTCCGACTACATTACCGAGAAGATCACGACCCATCCAAACATCGAGCTGCGCCGGGAAGAAATCTCCCACATCCCCGAAGGGGGGACCGTGATCGTCGCCTCGGGGCCGCTGACCTCCGAAGCCCTGTCACAGGACATCGCCCGCCTGACCGGCGCCGAGCACCTCTATTTCTACGACGCTATCGCCCCCATCGTCGAGGCCGACTCCATCGATTTCGACAAAGCCTGGCGAGCCTCCCGCTACGGCAAGGGAGGGGACGACTACGTCAACTGCCCCTTGAGCAAAGAAGAATACTTCGCCTTCGTCGCCGCCCTGAAAGCGGCCGACAAGGTTCCCGCCCGGGATTTCGAAAAAATGATCCACTTTGAGGGGTGCATGCCGATCGAGGAGATGGCCGAGCGAGGCGAGCTGACCCTGGCCTTCGGACCGATGAAACCGGTCGGGCTCCCCGACCCGCGCACCGGCAGAGAGCCTTTCGCCGTGGTGCAGCTGCGCCAGGACGACAAGCACGCCACCCTGTACAACATGGTCGGTTTCCAGACCAAACTGACCTATCCCGAGCAGCGGCGCATCTTCAGCACCATCGGCGGCCTTGAGCAGGCCCGTTTTGCCCGCCTCGGCAGCGTGCATCGCAACACCTTTATCAACGCCCCCAACTGCCTTACCCGCACCCTGCAGCTCAAAACCGATCCGCGGATCTTCTTTGCCGGCCAGATCAGCGGCGTCGAAGGCTACGTCGAATCGGCCGCCATGGGCTTTTTGGCCGGGCTGTTCGCCCCGCGCTGGCTGCGCGGCGACACCATCCCCCTCCCCCCGGCCGTCACCGCCCTCGGCGCCCTGATCGCCCACCTGGCCGACTCCAGCCCCGAGGGATTTCAGCCGATGAATGTGAACTACGGGCTGTTCCCCCCCCTTGAGGGGCGCAAAATGAAGCGTGCCGACCGCAGGCTGGGGATGGCGGAACGGGCACTGCAAGAGCTACCGTCATGGTGGCATTCAATCATCAACCAACGGCCGACATGAGCGGCGACGCATTAATTCTAATATTCAAACAACTCCCAACAGCAGGCCCTTCCGTACCGGTTACGCCTTCCCCCAAAAAGACAAAGACGGCAACCACTTAGGGTATTGCTTTATATTTCCATTCTTGGTAGACTCATTGACATTATCCACAGATCCTCTTAATTAACCGCTTCCTCCTGACTCCGGCCATTCGCGCCGAGGGGGCTTCCCTGCACCTGAGTAGCACGGAATGCGCTCACTACCTGCATCCACCCGCCGCATCCGTTGCGTAATCAGCTGTTCTCAGACACCAGGATCGGTATCCGACCCTGACTCGAGGGGAGTCACGTTGTTGCGTTCTGTCTCAACCGACTGAGTTGAAATGCTTATGAATCAGTCTTCTTCCTTTCCGGCGCTCAAGGTGTCGAAAGCGAGAGGCGATGCCAAACAGCCAGGGGGGGCAGTTGGGTCGTTGCGAACAGATATCATTGCAATAACGGGGCTTGATTTGCCTACCAATCTTCACACCAGGATCAATCCACTTGATCTGCTTGAAACGCTGCGCCGTTTCCCGGCGCTGGAACCGTTTCATCTGGCGTTGAGTTGCGAGCAGGAACTGCTGCTGCCGGAAGGCGGCCAGAGACACCTGTTTTGCGACGCCCTGGGAGAAAATGCCATCTGCGACAACAGTTGTCGCAGCGCTTTCGAAAATGCCTTCCGCGAAGCCACCAAGGATAACCGGCCGATCATTTTTCAATGCCCGGTCGGGCTGCTCAATTTTGCCGTACCTTTCCGCAACGAAAAAAACCAGGCCTGCTGCCTCTTTGCCGGAGGAGGCAGGGACGAAAACCTGGCCCTGCCCGAGATGGAAAAACTCGAGCAGCGCCCACGGGTCAACCGGGAGCAGCTGGACGATGCGGTCGCCAAGACCATGGCCCTGATCCCCTCCCTCGCCGACGAACACACCCTGGCCCTGCCGCTGCAGAAGATGACCCAGCGACTGAACGCCATCACCGCCATCGCTGCCGAAATCGATCGCACCCGCAGCTTCGACGAAGTGGTCGCCCTGCTCGGCGAAACCCTCATCGTTCTGTTCGACCTCCCCAAGGTCGCCGTGGTGCTGGCGGAAGGAGACGAGTTTTCCATTAAAACCGTCCTTGGCATGGCCGACAAACCGCTGAAGATTTCCAGCCACAAAATTTCCGAATTCCTCTGCGGCAACACGAACGGCAAACCGATCGTACTGCGCCAGGAGATCGAAAACTTCTTCCCGCAGATCGAAGCCGACCGGGCCATCTGCGCCCCCCTGGAAATCGAAGGCCAATCCCTGGGCCTGGTGGCCCTGTTCGACATCGACCTGCATCCCCGCGACCTGGTGCTGATCGAACTGCTGATGGGGCGCGTTGCCGCCAAGCTGCTGCGCCTGCAGCAGGGCAGCGAGCACCTTCAGGGGCACGCCACCGCCCACCGCCTGATCGCCATGATCAGCGAACTGTCGCTGGTCGACACCCGCGAGGCACTCTACCGCAACATTGTCGAGATGTGCTGCGAGCTGCTGCAGGCTTCCCGCGGTTCGCTGATGCTGATCGATGATTCCGGCGAACAGCTGCAGATCGCCGCGGCCATGGGGATCAACCTCGAGGTGGCCCGCAGCAAGCCGATCCGGCTCGGCGAGGGAATCTCCGGAAGGGTCGCCAAAAGCGGCCTGCATCTGCTGGTATCCGACATCGAAAAAGACTGCCGGGTCGGCATCCCCAATCGCCCGCGCTTCAAAACCAAGTCGTTCATCTGCTTCCCGATGAAGGTCAAAGATCGGATCATCGGCGTGCTCAACCTGGCTGACAAGGAAACCAACAGCGTCTTCACCGATACCGACCTCAAGCATCTGCACATGCTCGCCGGACACGCAGCCCAGCTGATCGACCGCACGGCCGCCCTTGAAAACGCCAAAAAACTCGAAGAACTTGCGGTCAAGGACCCACTCACCGGGCTCTACAACCGGCGCCTGCTCGAAACGCGATTCAACGAAGAACTCAACCGCTGCTCCCGGCTGAAGCAAGCCTTCACCATCCTGATGGTCGACCTCGACTTCTTTAAAACCTACAACGATCATTGCGGACATATCGCCGGCGACAATGCCCTGCGCAAGGTCGCCAGCCTGCTGAAGAAATCGGCTCGCGAAATGGATTTCATCACTCGCTACGGCGGTGAAGAATTCTGCCTGATGCTGCCGAGCACCAGCAAAGAAGAAGCTCTCTTTGTGGCCGAGCGGATCCGGCGGGCCATCGAAAACGAGAACTTCCCCGGCGAGACCGGCCTGCCGCAGGGCAAGCTCACCACCAGTATCGGCATCGCCTCCTTCCCCGGTGATGGTGAAAAATTCGAGACCCTGGTCAACGCGGCCGACCTGGCCCTGTACCAGGCCAAGAACAAGGGCCGCAATCGCCTTGCCACCTATGAGCCGGTCTTCCAGCAGCGCAACAAGAAAACCGGCTGAGCCGGCCTTCGGCCCCGCCCCCCTCCCGTTATCAACCCGAACAAACCAACCACGAAAGCAGCCCATGACCTTGCCTGCAGATATCGTTCTGGCTTCGGCCTCCCCGCGCCGGCGCGAACTCCTCGAGCGGATCGGCATCCGCTTTACCGTCGTCCCCAGCCATGCTCCCGAAGAGGAACTTGCCGGCGAGACTCCGGAGCAGCACGTGCTGCGCCTGAGCCGGGACAAGGCCCTTGCGGTAGCGGGGCAGCACAACATCGCCGGCCGCTGGTTCATCGGCAGCGACACCATCGTTTTGCGCGACGATACGATTCTCGGCAAACCGGAAAGTCCCGCTGAGGCGGCCGCCATGCTGCGCTCGCTCTCGGGTCGGGAGCACCGGGTTCTCTCCGGTTTCGCCGTGCATGACCGGCAAACCGGCGCAACCCTGGCCGATGTCGTCGAGACCAGGGTCCGCTTCAAGGAGTTGACAGCGACGGAGATCGCGGGGTACATTGCCACCGGTGAACCGATGGACAAGGCCGGAGCCTACGCCATCCAGGGCATCGGCGTATTCATGGTTCTCGGCATCGAGGGGAGCTACACCAACGTGGTTGGATTGCCCCTGTGCGAAGTGGTCGATGTCCTCGAACGGCTCGGCGCGGTCAGGCTTTTTGAACAGCCGCTGTAACCCCGCGTCAACACATCCAGATACCGGCATCATTATGTCCATCCAAAACAACATCGAGCAGATCCGCTCCCGCATTGCCGCAGCCTGCGCCCGCAGCGGCCGCAATCCCGCCGAAGTGCGCCTGGTCGCGGTCTCCAAAACCAAACCGGCCGCAATGATCAACGAGGCGGCCGCCGCCGGCCAGCAGCTTTTCGGCGAAAATTACGTGCAGGAGTTTGCCGACAAGATCGACCAGGTCACCGCACCGGTGGAGTGGCACTTCATCGGCAACCTGCAAAGCAACAAGGTCAAGTACCTGCGCGGCAAAGTAGCGATGATCCATTCGCTCGACCGCCTGTCGCTGGCCGCAGAGATCAGCCGCCAGTGGGGCAAAATCGACCGGACCCTGGATGTGCTGCTGGAAGTCAATCTCGGCCAGGAAGATTCCAAGGCCGGCACCGCCGAAACCGCCCTGTTCGAGCTGGCCCGCCAGGTGGCCGAACTGCCCCACCTGCGGGTCTGCGGCCTGATGGCCCTGCCCCCCTGGCTGGATGACGCCGAAGAAGTCCGCCCCTATTTCCGCCGCCTGCACCAGCTATCCGAGCAGATCAAGACGCTGCAGATCCCCGGCGTTGAAATGCGCGAATTGTCGATGGGGATGAGTCACGACTTTGAAGTCGCCGTGGAAGAAGGCGCCACCCTGGTGCGGGTCGGCACCGCCATCTTCGGCGAACGCACGAGGTAAGTCATGAGCTACGCCGCCCCGCGGGCCCTCTGGGCCTCCCGTCTCGGTTTCATCCTGGCCGCCGCCGGCAGCGCCGTCGGCCTCGGCAACGTCTGGAAGTTCCCCTATATCGCCGGTGAAAACGGCGGCGGCGCCTTCGTGCTGGTCTACCTGGTCTGCATTGCCGTCGTCGGCCTGCCGATCATGATGGCCGAACTGATGATCGGCCGCCATACCCGCCGCGACGCCGTCGGGGCCTTTATCCATCTGGAAGGAAAACGCTCCTTCTGGCAGACTCCGGGCTGGGTCAGCGTCGGCGCCGCCTTCGTCATCTGCTCCTACTATTCGGTCGTTGCCGGCTGGACCCTCGATTACGTTTACCGGGCTTTTCTCGGCAGCTTCGCCGGCCAGCCGGCTGAAGCCATCGAAAGCATGTTCGGCGGCCTGATCGCCGACGGCCCCCGCCAGCTCCTCTGGCATTTCGTCTTCATGTGCCTGTGCCTGGGAATCGTCATCGGCGGCGTGCAGAAAGGGATCGAGCGATGGAGCAAGATCCTGATGCCGATCCTCTTCGTTCTGCTGACCCTGCTCTTCATGAACGGCATGCTCAGCAAAGGCGCCTGGGACGGTATCACCTTCATGTTCCGTCCCGACTTCGCCAAGCTCACCCCCGGATCGGTGCTCGAGGCGCTGGGGCACGCCTTCTTCACCCTGTCGCTGGGCATGGCGGCGATGATCACCTACGGCTCCTACCTGAGCAAGCAGGAAGACCTGCTGGCGGCCAGCCTGCGGGTGGTCATCCTCGACACCGTCATCGCCCTGATGGCCGGGCTGGCCATCTTCTCGGTGGTCTTTTCAGTCGGCATGGAACCGGCCGCCGGACCGGGCCTGGTCTTCAAGACCATCCCGGTGGTCTTTTCGCAGATCCCCGGCGGCACGCTACTGGCGATCTTTTTCTTTCTGCTGCTGGCCTTCGCCGCGCTGACCAGCAACATCTCCCTGCTTGAATCACAGGTCGCCTACCTGATCGACGAACGGGGCTGGAGCCGCCCGCGCGCCACCACCTTTCTGGCCGGACTCGCCTTCGTGGTCGGCATCCCCACCGCCCTCTCCTATAATTCCCTCGCCGAATGGAAAATCATCGGTGACCGGGTCTTCTTTGACTCAGCCGACATGCTCGCCTCCAACTACCTGCTGCCGATCAGCGGCCTGCTGATTTCCATCTACGTCGGCTGGTTCTGGAGCGGCAGCGAAGAGAAGGAAGAGCTGCTCGCCGGCGGTGCCGGCTGGGTCTATCCGACCTGGCACTTTCTGATCCGCTACGTCTCGCCGCTGGCGGTCGCCGTCGTCCTCTACTTCAAGGCCAGGGAGACCGGGCTGTTCGACTGGTTTCTCTCGCTGCTGCAATGATCATCGACACCTTCCTGTTCGATCTCGACGGCACCCTGGTCGATTCGGTGCTTGACCTGGCCACCGGCATCAACCTGCTGCGCGGCGAACTCGACCTGTCGCCTCTGCCCATTGCGAAAGTACGCACCTGTGTCGGCGACGGCGCCACCCAACTGGTCAAACGGGCGCTGAGCGAAGTCCCTTTCAGCGACGCGTTGCTGCAACGGTTCCTCACCCTCTACGGCGAGCACCTGCTCGATGCGACCGTCGTCTATCCCGGCATTGTCGATTTTCTCGACGCTCATCGCCACCAGCGCCTGGGAGTCGTCACCAACAAACCCCACGCGTACACCCTGCCGCTGCTCGACGGCCTCGGCCTGGCCTCTTATTTCGAAGTGGTCATCGGCGGCGACAGCTGCAGTGAAAAGAAACCCCACCCGGCGCCGATCCGACACGCCCTGCAGCAGTTGGGCAAATCGGCAAAGAGCGCCGTCATGATCGGCGACCACCATACCGACCTGCAAGCCGGTGCCGCAGCCGGCACGCGCACCTGCTTCTGCGCCTGGGGCATCGGCCACCACGGCGACGCCCCCTACGACGACCTTGCCGCCGCCCCGCAGGACCTGCTGCACCTTTATCCGGGAGCAACGCGGTGACCTCGACCTCGCGCCCCCTGGGCATGCGGGAAATCTCGCTCTTCTTCTTCCCGCTGCTGCTCAACGTCCAGATGATGAGCGTCTCCCACTCCATCATCAACGCCGGGCTGGCCAGAGAAAGCGATTTCGTGGTCGCCCTGGCCGCCTTTTCGGTCGCCATGGTGCTGCATCTGCTGCTCGCCTCCCCCTCCTACCAGAATCACACCATAACGATCGCCATGGTCCGTGGCCGCCGCTCCCTGCGCGGCACGGTCCTGTTCGTGCTACTGGTGGCCGCCTACGTTTCGCTGATGCTGTCCCTGGTCGCCTTTACCCCGCTGGGCGACTTCGTTCTTGGACGACTGCTCGGCGTCAGCGGCGATATCGCCCTGCATGCCAAGGCGGTGCTGGGAATCCTGGTCTTCCTCCCTTTTCTTACCGGCTTCCGCGGGCTGTTCCAGGGACTGGTCATGCAGGCCCGTCACACCGGCCTGGTCTCCCTGGCGACCCTGGTGCGGGTCGTCGCCCTGCTCGGCTTTCTCGTCCTCGGGCG
>NZ_JBFHGD010000040.1:0-19502 GCF_041583255.1 Trichloromonas sp.
CCGGATCGGCAGACCGGGTCCAGCCGAAGCGGTTGGCCAGCCGCTTGACGTGGGTGTCGACCACCATCGACGAAATGTTGAAGATATTGCCGAGGACCACGTTGGCGGTTTTGCGGCCGACCCCGGGCAACTCGACCAAATCCTCCATGGTCCGCGGCACCTGGCCGTCGTGCCGCTCAAGCAGTGCGAGCGCGCAGCCGAGTATGTTTCTGGCCTTGTTGCGAAAAAAACCGGTCGAACGGATGGCAGCTTCGAGCTCGCCCAGGTCGGCCCTGGCGATGGCAGCGGGATCAGGATAGCGGGCGAACAGGCCGGGTGTCACCTGGTTGACCCGAACGTCGGTGCACTGGGCCGAAAGAATGGTGGCGATCAGCAGTTCGAAAGGATTGTTGAAATAGAGGGCGCAGCGGGCATCGGGGTACAGTTCCTCGAGCACGGCCAGCAGGGCGCCGGCTTTTTGCTGCTGAATGGTGAGAACGGACATGGGATCAGCTTTTACGGCAGCGGATCAGGCAGCACGCCGTACCGTCGGACCACTGTTTTTGTGCTGCCTTGTCAACTTTTTCCACAGACTTTTCCACAGCTGGGGATTGCTCGCGCGGGGGATCAGCCGGGGGCGACTTCCATACGGCTGCGTTTGAGTTTTTCGGTCCGCAGAAAGGTGCGTGGATCGGTGATCTGTGCGGTAACGATCAATGGCAGATGGGTCGAGGCCCGGCGGGCCAGCTTCGACCAGAGGATGGTGCTGTCGACAATACGCAGGTGACCGCGAGTGTAGGCGCGGTCTCGATCGACCACCGGGCAGCAGGCGGGAAAGGTGCCGCGCCACAACGAACGCACTCCCTTGCTGAGGTTCATATTGAGAGCCATGTTGCCGGCCCCCCAGTAATAATCGGCAAAGTCGCCGAGAATCAGGGTCGGACAGGTCAGCGCCCGGTCGCCAAGCAGGTCGGGCCCGAGCAGCGAACTGATCTGCTGCTGGCGCTCGAGTTTGCCGGTTTTCAGGCGCAGGTTGAGCAGGTGCAGGCGCTTGCCGTCGATATCGGCGTCGGCCCGCAGGCAGCTCCCGCCTTTGCCCAGATCGTAGGCCAGAACTCCCTTGAGGGGATAATAGGAGAGAAACGCGTTGCCGCCGCAACCGGGAGCCGCATAGCTTTTCATCCCCAGGCGCCTGGACAGGGTGACGATTTGGTCAGACGCTGCCTCGTCGCCGACATCCTGCAACGCGACGATGTCCGGGGCTCCTTCGGCGATCACATCGGCAATCCGGTCAAGATCGACCTGGCCATCCCCGCCACGGCACTTGCGGACAAAGTATGTCATGATGCGGATGGTGGTCACCTGTCTCCCCCATGGAGCTCTGTTATTAAAGCTCTCGCCACCGGTAACGCCGGTTTGACCGGCGGTGACTTACTTCGCTTCTTCCTTGATGTGGCGTACCCCTTTGATGACGATGGTATCGGTCGGCATATCCTTGAAGAGACCATTGATGCCGCGTGTCTTTTTGCGGGCGATGGCATCGACCACCTCCATGCCCTCGACCACCTGGCCGAAAACCGCGTAACCGTAGGTCGCCGGGGAGACACCACTGTGATCGAGGAAGGCGTTGTCCTTGAGGTTGATGAAGAACTGGCTGGTGGCGCTGTCAATCACGTTGGTGCGAGCCATGGCGATGGACCCGCGAACGTTCTTCAGACCGTTGGTCGCCTCGTTGACGATCGGCTCGAGGGTCGGCTTGCGCTTGAGGTCGCTGGTGAAGCCGCCGCCCTGAATCATGAAATCCTTGATCACCCGGTGAAAGATGGTTTCTTCGAAAAAACCCTGGTTGACATAGGCCAGAAAATTATTCACCGAAACCGGGGCCTTGGCCCGGTTCAGTTCGACCTTGATATCCCCCATGTTGGTCTGGATAACGGCATATTCGGCAGCAAATGCCGGTAAGGCCAGCAGGCACAGCAACAGGCTAAATCCGAAGATACGACGTTTCATGGCATGCTCCTTGGTCAAGCTCAGACCGTTTCGGCCTTGAGTTCGCGCAACATCAGGTCGGAAACGGCCTGGCGCGGGTCCTTGTTCTGATAAAGAATCCGGTACATCTGTTCGGTGATGGGTACATCCACCCCGATTTTTTGCGCCAGCTGGAAGGCGGACAGGGTGGTTTTCACCCCCTCGGCCACCATGTTCATGTTGCCGAGGATTTCGTCAAGCGACCGCCCCCTGCCCAGTTCCATGCCGACCGTGCGATTTCGCGAGAGGTCACCGGTGCAGGTCAGCACCAGGTCACCCATCCCGGCCAGACCGGCAAAGGTTGCGGGATTGGCCCCAAGAGCCAGCCCCATCCGGGTCATTTCGGCAAGCCCCCGGGTGATCAGGGCAGCCCTTGTATTATAACCGAAGCCGAGGCCGTCGGATACCCCCGCCGCCAGGGCGACCACATTTTTCAGGGCGCCGCCGAGTTCGACCCCGATCACGTCGTCGTTGGTATAGACCCGGAAAGAGGGGGTGCTGAAAACGTCCTGGGCGGCGGCTGCCGCCTTGGCATCGGCGGAGGCCGCGACCACCGCGGTCGGCATTCCGGCGGCCACCTCCCTGGCGAAGGAGGGCCCGGACAAAAAAACCAGGCTGTGCCCCCGCTCGGCCCCGAGACAACCGGTAATGACTTCGGCCATCGGCTGCAAAGAGTCGTTCTCGATCCCCTTGGAGGCGGAAACGATCAGGGTTTCAGCGCCGAGGTGCGGCGCAGCCTGCTGCAGTACCCTGCGCATCACCTGCGACGGGGGAACCAGCAACAGCAGATCTGCACCGGCCACGGCCTCAGCCAGGTCGGAGGTGAACCTCAGGTTTTCAGAGAGAGTGAACCCCGGGAGATAAAGATCGTTCACCCGGCTCGAGGTCATCCGCTCCGCCAGGTCCTGTTCATAAACCCACAGGGTGACCGGGTAGTTTTTGCGGGCCAGCAGGTCGGCCAGCGTGGTTCCCCAACTGCCGGCGCCGATGACGCCGATGTTTTTGACGGTTTTCATGTCAGATGGCTTTCTGCTTTTTCTTGATCCGTTCCTCGACCTGGGTGATTCGCTTCTCCAGCACCTCAGGACTGGGGTAGACCCCCCTTAAACCCTGCAGAATCTCCAGGGATGCTTTCAATTCCTCACGCTCCTCGAGCACCCCGGCCAGCCCGAACCGGGCTTCGACGGCATAGGAGCTGTCGGGCCATTTTTCATTCACCAGCCGGAACGCTTCAGCGGCCTTTTTCAGGTCGCCTTCGAGGGAGGTGGCCACCGCCACCCGGTACTGGGCTTCGGCAGAGAGGCCGCTTTCAGGGTAGCTTTTCAGCAGGCTCTCGAATTCGATGCGCGCCTGCTCGAAATTGTTCAGCCTGAAATAACTGTCGGCCACTTCGTACTGCACCTGGTCGCCTGCCTCGACCCCGTTGTCGAGAAGCTTCTGATAGGCGATGATGGCCCTGGGATAATCGCGCAGCCGGTGCTTGTAAATATCGGCCACCTGCTGCAGGGATTTTTTCGCCAGCGGCGAATCAGGATAATCCTTTTCGACCAGCAGGTAGGCCAACAGGGCCTCATGATACTTTTTCAGGTACAGGTTGCGGATTTCTCCGCTCTGGAAGAGAGCCCGCTCGGCCAGGTAAAAGTCGGGATGATGCCGGTACAGCTTTTCAAACAACCGTTCCGCTTCCTCGTGATTCCCCTGTTCCAGCAACTGCTCGGCCCGGGCAAAATCACCTTCAAGAATAGCCTCCAGGTTGTACAGGTAGTACCCGCCCCCGGCAACCGCAGCCCCCAGCAGCAGGGCGATGCCAATCAGCAGCCAGCGTCTGGATCTAGAGCGTTTCCTCCGGTGTCTCAGTTCCTCCATCAAAAGCTTCTTCTTCAGCTTCTGTATCTCCATGCTCTTCGTCCTTCTCGGCGAGCTTGGCCACGGCGACAATCCGTTCGCCGCTTTCGAGTACCATCAGCCTTACCCCCTGGGTATTGCGGCCGATGATCGAAAGGGTCGATACTCCGGTGCGAAGCACCTTGCCGCGGTCGGTAATGAACATCAGGTCGGATTCATCGTTGACCAGCTTGATATCCACCACGTTACCGTTGCGTTCGGTGGTCTTGATGGTGATGATCCCTTTGCCGCCACGGCTCTGCACCCGGTACTCATCGAGATCGGTGCGCTTGCCGTAGCCGTTTTCGGTAACCGTGACCAGGGTTGCGGCGGTGGCGTCGGTAACCACTTCCATGCCGATGATGCGGTCGTCGTCCTCGAGCATCATGCCGCGCACGCCGCGGGAGGTGCGGCCCATGCAGCGGGCATCGCTTTCGGGAAAGCGGATCGCCTTGCCGTGACTGCTGGCCAGCAGGATATCCATGCTGCCGTCGGTCAGACGGGTCGAAACCAGGCGATCCCCTTCGTCGATGGTCAGGGCGATGATGCCGCCGGCGCGGGGATTGGAGTAAGCCATCAGTTCGCTCTTCTTGACCACGCCGTTGCGGGTGGCGGTGACGATGTACTTGCCTTCGACGAACTCCTTGACCGGCAGGATCGAGGTGACCTTTTCCTCGCTGGAGAGCTGCAGCAGATTGACGATGGCCTTGCCGCGGGTGGCACGTCCCCCTTGCGGAATTTCATGGACCTTAAGCCAGTAGACCTTGCCCATATCGGTGAAGACCAGGATGTAGGCGTGAGTCGAGGCGATAAACAGGTGTTCGACAAAATCCTCTTCCTTGGGGCGCATGCCGGTCTTGCCCTTGCCGCCTCGGCGCTGGGCCCGGTACAGGGAAACGGCATTGCGCTTGATGTAGCCGGTGTGAGAAACGGTGACCACCATGTCTTCTTCGACGATCAGGTCTTCGAGAGAAAGATCACCGGTCTTGGCGATGATTTCGGTCCGGCGCGGATTGGCGAAGCGCTCCCTGACCTCGAGCAGTTCCTGCTTGATGATATTGAGGATTTCCACCTCGCTGGCGAGAATTTCTTTCAGCCGCTGGATCAGGGCGAGGATTTCATTGTACTCGGCGATGATCTTGTCCCGCTCCAGCCCGGTCAGGCGGTGCAGACGCATTTCCAGGATCGCCTGCGCCTGTAGGGCAGAGAAGCTGAAGCGTCCCATCAACCGCTCCTTGGCTTCCGCCGGACTGGCGCTGCTCTTGATGATCTGGATTACCTCGTCGAGGTTTTCCAGGGCGATCTTGAGTCCTTCGAGGATATGGGCGCGGGCTTCGGCTTTTTTCAGCTCAAAGATGCAGCGCCGGGTGATGATCTCCTTGCGATGCTCGATGAAGCGGTCGAGCACCTCCCGCAGAGCCAGAATTCGCGGCTGCCCGGAGACGATGGCCAGCATGATGATGCCAAAGGACGACTGCATCTGGGTCATCTTGTAGAGCTGATTGAGGATGACCTCGGGGATCGAGTCCTTTTTCAGCTCGACCACAATGCGCATGCCGTCACGGTCCGACTCGTCGCGCAGGTCGGAAATGCCTTCGATCTTCTTCTCCTTGACCAGGTCGGCGATCTTCTCGATCAGTTTGGCCTTGTTGACCTGAAAAGGGATTTCGTTGATGACGATGCTTTCCCTGCCGGTGCGGCGGTCCTTTTCGACCAGCGCCCTGGCCCGCATCTGAATGATGCCGCGACCGCTGCTGTAGGCTTCGCGGATGCCGTCGCGGCCGAGAATGAAACCGGCGGTGGGGAAATCCGGGCCGGGAATCAGGGTCAGCAGTTCCTCGAAATCGATCGCCGGATTATCGATCACCGCGACCAGTCCGTCGATAACCTCACCGAGATTGTGCGGCGGAATTTTGGTCGCCATGCCGACCGCGATTCCTTCGGAGCCGTTAACCAGCAAGTTGGGGAACTTGCAGGGAAGAACCAGCGGCTCGGTCAGGGAGTCGTCGTAGTTGGGGCCGAAATCGACGGTTTCCTTATCTATATCGGCCAGCAGTTCGTGGGCCAGTCGGTCCATCCGGATCTCGGTGTAACGCATGGCGGCGGCCGAGTCGCCGTCGATGGAACCGAAGTTCCCCTGGCCATCGACCAGCGGATAACGCATGGAGAAGTTCTGCGCCATGCGGACGATGGTGTCGTACACGGCGGTATCGCCATGCGGGTGATACTTACCTATAACGTCACCGACCACGCGGGCAGATTTCTTATATGGTTTGTTCCAGTCGTTGCTGAGCTCGCTCATGGCGAACAGGACCCGGCGATGAACCGGCTTGAGACCATCACGTACATCGGGGAGCGCCCGCCCGACGATGACGCTCATGGCGTAGTCCATGTAGGACTTGCGCATCTCGTCTTCGATATTGACGGGAATCTTGTTCTGCTGGGAATCCATGGATTTTCCTCCGAAAAATCAGGCTTGATACGAGTAGCGGCAGACGCGCGCGAAAAATTCAGTTTCCACCGCCCTGCTCATGCAGATTCGAGCCTGCTTTTTTAAATATCCAAATTCGATACGTTGAGAGCGTTTTTCTCGATGAACTCACGGCGCGGCTCGACCTGGTCACCCATCAACACGGTAAAGATCTCGTCGGCTTCCACCGCATCCTCTATTTTGACCTGCAGCAGCACCCGTTTTTCCGGATCCATGGTCGTTTCCCAAAGCTGTTCGGGGTTCATCTCACCCAGCCCCTTGTAGCGCTGGATGTACTGTCCCTTCTTGGCCCGTTCGAAGAAGAAGGCGAGCAGTTCCTGCCGATCGCCGACAATTCCCTCTTCCTTACCTTCCGAAGCAATGAAGGCCCGCTCTCCCTGGCAGATATCCTCCACCTGGCGGTAGGCCTGCACCAACAGCTTGTACTCGTGGGAGGAGAGGATGTCCAGCACCCCCTGGTCGATGCGGGCGCGGATGTTGCCAAGGGTAAAGAGGATGCGTGGCGGTTCATGCAGCACCTGGAAATCGGCGCGGGGCTCAACCGCTTTGAGTTTTTCCCCCAGCGGGGTCAAATCCACCATGTCGCCGAAGCCATTCTGCACCTTGCCGGTGACGAATACCCTGAGCACCTCGCGATTGACCCCTTTGTGGACTATTTTGTCGAACAGGTTGTTGTAGTCGATGATGTTGCGCAGTGTGGGAATGATCTGTTTGCCGCGAATCACCTTGCCGGTTTTTTCCATCTGCACCGACAACCCCTCGACCCCTTCGTTAAGCAGGTATTCGAGCAGAGCGGCCTCGTCCTTGAGGTAGATCTCCTTTTTGCCGCGTTTGGCCTTGTACAACGGTGGTTGCGCGATGTACAGGTGGCCGCGTTCGATGAGCTCATGCATCTGGCGGAAAAAGAAGGTCAGCAGCAAAGTCCGAATGTGCGAACCGTCGACGTCGGCGTCGGTCATGATGATGATTCGATGGTAGCGCAGTTTGCTGACGTCGAAATCTTCCTTGCCGATGCTGGTGCCCATGGCCGTAATCAGGGTGCGGATTTCGTTGGAGGTGAGCATCTTGTCGAAACGCGCCTTTTCGACATTGAGTATCTTTCCCTTCAGCGGCAGGATCGCCTGGTAGCGGCGATCTCGTCCCTGCTTGGCGCTGCCGCCGGCGGAATCACCCTCGACCAGGTAAATTTCGCACTGGGCCGGGTCCTTCTCCTGGCAGTCAGCCAGTTTACCCGGAAGCGAGAGGCCATCCAGGGCCCCTTTGCGCCGGGTCAGATCGCGGGCCTTGCGGGCGGCCTCCCGGGCGCGGGCGGCTTCGATTCCCTTTTCCAGGATCTTGCGGGCAACCGAAGGATTTTCTTCAAGATACACGGCAAGTTTTTCATTCATCAGGGTTTCTACGTACCCTTTTATTTCCGAATTGCCGAGTTTGGTCTTGGTCTGTCCCTCGAACTGAGGTTCGGAAATTTTGACTGAAATAACCGCGGCCATCCCTTCGCGAAGGTCATCCCCGGAAATGGAGGTTTTGATGTTTTTCAGCAGGTTGTTGGCGGTCGCATAGGTATTCATGGTGCGGGTCAGCGCCGCCTTGAAACCGATCAGGTGGGTTCCGCCTTCATGGGTGTTGATGTTGTTGGCGAAAGAAAAAATTTTCTCGTCATAACCATCGTTGTACTGGATGGCTACTTCGATTTCCACCCCTTCCTTGACGCCGGTAAAAAAGATCGGTTTGGCATGAACCGGGGTCTTGGCCCGGTTCAGGTATTCTACAAAGGAGGCAATTCCGCCCTCATAGTGGAAATCGTGGCTTTTTTCACTGCGCTCATCCTTGATGTGAATGCGTACGCCGCCGTTGAGAAAAGCCAGTTCCCGCAGGCGCTGGGACAGGGTTTCGAAGGAAAACTCCGTTGTTTCGAATATTTCCCCATCAGGCCAGAAGGTTATTTTGGTGCCTCGCTTGGTGGTATCGCCTTCGGTAGCCAGCGGCGCCAGTGGCGCACCTCTTTCATAGCTCTGTCGATACACCTTGTTATTACGCCGTATTTCCAATTCGAGCCGGGAAGAAAGGGCATTGACAACTGAAACGCCCACCCCATGAAGACCGCCGGAAACCTTGTAGGAGTCGCTGTCGAACTTGCCGCCGGCATGGAGCACCGTGAGAACAACTTCAGCTGCTGATTTTTTCTGGGTCGAATGCATATCCACGGGGATACCGCGCCCGTTATCTTCGACCGTAACCGAACCATCGACATGAATAACGACAAAGACCTCATTGCAGTGACCCGCCAAGGCTTCGTCTATAGAATTATCGACAACTTCATAAACCAGATGATGCAGCCCCATCGGTCCGGTCGAGCCGATATACATGGCCGGACGTTTGCGTACAGCAGAAAGTCCTTCGAGAACTTTAATGCTGTCTGCTTCATATGCCTTGATATTGTTTTCTGTCATAGTAGTTCCTCGTTAGAAACGATTCTCTGGATACTTCCCTGGTGAACCCGGAAAAATCGCCCGTCCCTGATACCTGCTTTCAACAACGGCTGTATATCTGTCGTTGTTATAAAAACCTGCCCTTTGCGACTTTTTAAAAAATTAAAAAAATGATTCTGCCTGAACGTGTCAAGTTCTCCTGTCATATCATCGAGTAAGAGAACCGGCGGTTCGCCTAAAATATTTTCAAGATCCATGATCTGGGCAGTCTTGAAAGCTAGGATAAAAGTTCTCTGCTGGCCCTGTGAGCCGTAATGGCGAACCGACTTTCCGTTTATCTGAAAAACCGGATCGTCGCGGTGGGGTCCGGCCAGGGTCTGACCAAAAGAAATTTCTCTATCCTCTACGCGGCTCAATTCCTGGTGAAACTGCTCTTTTAGCACATTTTCCGCTGCAAGTGGCAGCGGATAAATAATATCCGCCCTTTCTCCACCATCAGTGATGCGCTGAAAAGCCTCTTTGAACAGCGGAAGAATGCGCTCCAGATATTTTATTCTTTCCAAACGCACCCGAGTCCCCGCAGAGACCAGACCTTCCGTCCAGGGGTCATTCCCTTTCAGCTTTTTTCCTTCTTTCAGAAGTATATTTCGTTGTTTCAGATATCGGTTGTATTCCATCACCCTGTTTATGAAAACAGGAGACGCTTGAAATACAGCTCTGTCCAGAAGAGATCGCCTTCCAGACGGGTAGCCCTTTAATAAAGAAACCTCTTCTGGAGAAAAAAGAATAGGTCTTAAATAACCGAAAAACTCACTTGCTGAATCGGGTTTTTTATTGTCTATTTTAACTTTTTTTATTTTCTTATCTATTTCTAGCTTTAAATTTCTTTTTACGCCTTTTGAATTAACACACGCATTGATAGAACAGTAATTTTCATCATGCTTAACTATTTCTTCGTTTTTCGATCCCCTGAAACTTTTCAGATTAGCAATTAGGTATACTGATTCAAGTAAATTGGTTTTACCCTGAGCATTTAAGCCATAGAGAATATTGAAACCTTTATCTGGTAGCAACTCTATATTTCCAATATTTCTACAGTTAATTACACTGAGTTTTTCAATGTACATTTTTAGAGACGCATTGGCATTATTACAGCTAAGTAATCGTTATCACCGACTGCCTTCAATATCCCAGGAGACAAATTATCTTTTATGTGAAGTTCTATTTTTTCACAATCCTGATTTTGTAGCACGTCCATAATATATCTGGCATTGTACCCGATGGATAACTCCGGCCCTGAATATTCCACTTCGAGTTCTTCTCTGGCATCTCCAAATTCTGGATTTGAGGAAGATATTTCTATATAATTTGTTTTAAGAGTTAATTTAATGCCTTTTGATTTTTCATTTGACAAAATAGCCATTCTTCTTAAGGAATGATTGAAATCATCTCTCTTTATTTTAGCAACAAACTCATTTTGCTTTGGTATTACCCTGTTATAATCTGGAAATTCTCCATCTACTAATCTCATTATTACTATTGTTTTGCCTTTTTTTACAACGGCATTGTTATCCATAAAACCTATACTAATATCAGAATCATCTTCATCAGATATTTTTTTGAGTTCGTAAATACCTTTTTTGGGAAAGATGACTCCTTTTAACATTTCATTTTCGCTGTTGTCTTTCATCTCTTTACTTATCATAGAAAGACGGTGGCCATCAGTTGCTATGAGTAAAAGTTTTGATTTATTATCGATTAGTTCGGTTTTGAAATAAATTCCGTTCAAATTATATTTAGTTTCATCGGTAGAAATTGAAAAGTAGGTCTTATCTACCATTTCTTTAATTATATTGCTTTTGATGCTTATGAAATTTTCTTTTTCCGGGTAAGGAAAGTAAGGGAATTCGTCAGCTGAAAGGCCTACAATGTTAAAAATTGCTTTACCACAGCGTATTTCCACCCAGCAGTTTTCTTTAGCTAGGAAAGAAATTTCTTTTTCGGGCAATTCTTTTGTTATCTCGTACAGTTTTTTTGCTGATACCGTTATTTTCCCAGTTTTTTTAACCGTAGCAGGGTAAAAAGCTTTCATCCCTACCTCAAGGTCGGTAGCCGTCATATTTATGCCGTTTTCATTTGCTTCAATGAGAACATTGGCCAAAATAGGGATGGTGTTTCTTTTTTCTACTATGCCTTGTACCCTGGTAAGCCCTTTTAAAAAAATTTCCTTTTCGACAGTGAAGTGCATGGCTCCTCCTGTAAACATGTATATGTTTCTATTATTTTTTTAGTTCTTATAGTCGATAGTAGTAGTTGGCTGTGGATTTGGTTATATCCGCTTTTTTTACTTATTTTTTAATGGTTTATCTTGTGTCTAAACTTGTGGGCCCAACTGTCAGCAAAAAAGGCATTTTGTGGATAACTTCTTTTAGACTGTTTTTCCACAGTTTTGTTGATAATTTATGAACAGTTAATTGGTTAAAGAATTTTTAAAATTTTCGATAGTCACTTTTAATTGATAGTCATTTTCTATCTGTTTTTCTATCTTTTTTATCGCGTGAATAATGGTGGAGTGGTCCTTACCCCCAAATTTTTCACCAATTTCAGGATAAGATGCGGAAGTAAGTTGTCGTGATATATACATAGCAATCTGCCTTGGTATAACCAAAGCTTTGAGTCTTTTAGCCGATTTGAGATCGGATACTTTCAAATTGAAATGAGCTGCTACCCCTTTTTGTATTTCTTCGATGGTTATTTCGCGATTTTTTTCAATTAGAATGTCTTTTAAAACTTCTTTAGCCATATTAAGCGAGATAGGTGTCGAGGTGAGGCTGGCATACGCGCCAATTCTAATCAGATAGCCTTCCAACTCTCTGACGTTGCTGCTGACCGAGTTGGCCAGAAACAGTGCGACGTCTTGCGGTAGAATTATGCCATTCTGGTCAGCTTTCATTTTAAGGATAGCTTGTTTTGTTTCCACGTCGGGCGGTTGTATATCAGCAATTAATCCCCATTCAAATCGAGATCTCAGCCTTTCCTCAAGACCAGGTATATCTTTAGGAAATTTATCCGATGTAACAACTATCTGTTTGTGAGATTCATATAATGCATTGAATGTGTGGAAAAACTCTTCCTGTGTTCTTTCTTTTCCAGCTATAAATTGAACATCGTCTATGAGTAATACATCTATAGACCTGAACTTTTTTCTAAATTCATCCATTTTTGCATATCTGAGAGAATTTATTAGTTCGTTCATGAATTTCTCAGATGAATAATAACATACTTTAGTTTCTGGATTCTTTTTGGTTATTGCATTGCCGATCGCATTTACTATGTGGGTTTTACCGAGGCCAACTCCACCATAGATAAATAGTGGGTTGTAGGTCGTTGCAGGATTGTTGGCAACGGCCATTGCAGCAGCATAAGCGAATTGATTCGAGGAACCGGATACGAATTCTTCGAAGGTGTATTTTTCGTTCAGATTAATGTTTGGTTTGTTCTTTTCTATTTTTATATTGTCGTTTAGTTCGAACTTATTTATGTTACTTTCTGTGTTTTTTTCTTCTTTTTTTTCATTTTTTTCTGTAGCGTTGCTGGCTATAGAAAATTTTATATTGTAGGAAACAGCGCCAATCTGTGAAATTGTTTCTTGAATAAGAGAACTGTAATTTTCTCTGAGCCAATCCAAGACAAACCTGTTGGGTACCTCAAGGTGAACAATATCCTTGTTCAACCCGGAAAACCTGATTGGTTTTATCCAGGTTGAAAAATTTTGGGCACTCAGCTTGGTTTCCAGATGGGACAGGGTTTCCTGCCATAGACGAATAGTAGACATTTTTTATAAAACGATCTTTTTAGGAGCGGAAAAAATATCCACAGATTTGTTCACATGTGTGGATAAAAAGTTTTTCAGTAAGAAGAGGGGTTTACTTTTGTTATGGGATGCTGCGGCGGTTTAAAAAAGTAGCAGAGCAAGAGGTCTTTTGCAAGTCATTTTTAAGTTGCTGATATGGTTGTTTTTAATTAACTATTCTTTTGCAAGCGGTTTTTTTTGTATTTATGTCGGCCCTTCGGTAATAAAAAAATGTTGACTTCGGTGCTGTATTGTGTTTAATAGACTCCTTTGTGAAAAGTCGTAAAAAAACATAAAGACAGGGAGTTAGATTAAAAAATGAAACGCACTTATCAGCCCAGCCGTGTAAAAAGAAAACGTACCCATGGTTTCCGCAAGCGTATGCAGACTTCTAATGGTCGCCTCGTTCTTAAACGTCGCCGTGCCAAGGGTCGTAAGAACCTGGTTGTTTCCATCCCCACTAAATAGTATCAGTGTCAGCTGGAATCAGGCATATCTTTCCCCCTGACTATCGCCTTCGTGTCAGGCCTGATTTCCTAAAGACATGGGACAAGGGCCGACGATTTCACACGGATCATTTCATCGTCGTCCTTATGCAGAAATCGAACGGCCCCACCAGGCTTGGTGTAACAGCAAGTAAAAAAGTCGGTGGGGCTGTTCAGCGTAATAGGGTAAAACGTCTGTTAAGAGAATTTTTTCGGCTTAATTACGAAAAAATAAATCCGCAAGCAGACATATCCATAATTGCCAAAAAAGGCGCCGCTGATCTGGGATATGTCGCAGTCTACTGTGAATTAAAAAAGCTGCTGACTGGCTGAATAACCGGGCAGGCCATGGTCGAAAAGCTGTTTCTTATAGCCATTGTTTTTTATAAACGATGCATCTCTCCCCTTAAGGCTCCTTCCTGCCGTTTCTATCCCAGTTGTTCTACATACGCCTATCAGGCGATTCAGAAACATGGCACCTTGAAGGGGCTGTATCTATCATTGCTTAGAATCTGCCGTTGTCACCCCTTTCATCCCGGAGGGTTTGACCCGGTTGACTGATTCTTTTTCTGGAGTAGATCTTCATGGAAAATAAAAACACCCTGATCGCGCTTATGCTCATGCTGGCTGTTTGGTTTGGATACAGCCTCTTTTTTCAACCGCCCCCCCCGGTCTCTCCCCCGGCAGAACCGCAATTGGTTTCTGCAGAGGTGGTTCCTGCTGTTGTTCCGGTTTCCTCACCGCAGCTAGCGGCAGTACCGCAGTTCGACATGGATACCGCTGGATCCAGTCAACCTGCTCCGGTCCGTGAAGTCACCGTTGAAAATGAGCTGTACCGCGCGGTTTTTTCTTCATCCGGCGCCCGGCTAATCGCTTTTGAATTAAAAAATTACAGACAGGAGTCTGATCTTGACTCCCCGCTTATTTCGCTGGTTGATCCTTCTACCTTTCGCGATTCAACTTTGAACACCTCCGGCATGGACGGCATGGGTTTCCCGGTCGACGCTGTCTATCAAATAGATAATTCTGAAAATCATTTTAAGCTTGATGGGGCGCAGCAGCAGAGCCTGGTCTTTTCTTATATGCGCCAGGACGGCTTTAAAATAGAAAAAACGTATATTTTTCATGGCGATAAATATGCGTTCGATCTTTTACTTAATGTATCGAACGGTTCACAGCAACCGGTACGCGGCAGCCTTTCTCTTTCACTGCTTCACCCCTGGGATGATGCAGAGAAGGGCGATCAGTTCACTTTTGTCGGTCCGGTGACCTTGGCCGCCGATGAATTAAATACCGATGACCCCGAAGATCTGGTCAAGGAGCCACGTCACTACGGGAAGGATGTTACCTGGAGTGCGTTCGAGGACAAATACTTCATCAGTGCTGTTGTTCCTTTAAATGGCGCCAGTGAAAAGGTGCGTATAGAAAAGACCTCGTCGTCGGTTCGTAATTCCTTCGAATCGCCCTATATAATCCTTGAATCGGGCCAATCCGCGGTTTTAAGTTACCTGCTTTACTTTGGTCCCCGTGATCTCGATGTTCTCAAGGAGGTCAATTACAATCTGGACAGGGCGATCGATTTTGGTTTCTTTTCCTTAATTGCCACGCCCCTGCTGCATTTTCTCAAGTTTTTCTATTCTTTTGTAGGCAACTACGGCGTGGCCATCATTATCCTGACGGTCATCATCAAGCTGCTCTTCTGGCCCCTTACCCACAAGAGTTACGCGTCGATGAAACACATGCAGAAACTGCAGCCTGAAATGCAGAAGCTGCGGGAAAAGTATAAGAATGACCGGGAAAAGCAGAACCGCGAACTGATGCAGCTCTACAAGACGCACCGGGTTAATCCCCTGGGGGGCTGTCTGCCGATGCTGGTGCAGATTCCGGTCTTCTTTGCTTTATACAAAGTGCTGCTGGGGGCCATCGAGTTGCGCCACGCCCCTTTCGCTTTCTGGATAACCGACCTGTCGCTGAAAGATCCTTACTATGTGACCCCGCTGGTTATGGGGGCCACCATGTTCATTCAGCAGAAGCTGACGCCGAGTACCATGGATCCGGTCCAGGCCAAGATGTTCATGCTGATGCCGGTCATATTCACCTTCCTCTTCCTTAATTTTCCGTCGGGTTTGGTCATCTACTGGCTGGTCAACAACCTGCTTACGATTCTTCAACAGTATTTTATTCATAAGAAAGCCTGATCTTAATACCATCATGCTGAAAAAAATTATCGAGACTGAGTCATTCGGCCCTACGGTTGACGACGCTGTCGAAAAAGGGTTAGCGGTTCTTGGGTGTACCAGGGCCGATGTTGCACTGCAAATCGTTCAGCCCGGCTCGCCCGGGCTTTTCGGTTTCTGGTTCAAGCGCCCTGCGGTTGTTCTTCTTGTCATCGAAGATCGGGCGTGTATCGCAAGGCGCATTGTCGAAGAGCTGTTACGGCATCTCGGTATAGCAGGACAGGTGCAGGTCTCTCCCTCCCGGAACCGGGTGGAGTTGACTATTTTAAGCGAGGAGGCCAGCCTGGTCATTGGTCGCCATGGCCAGACTCTCGACGCTCTGACGACGATTACCACGCGGCTTACCGACTCGATTTCATTCCCACGGTCAGCTATTCTTATTGATGTCAATGGCTACCGTGCCCGGCGTGAGCAGTCTCAGCATCCAGTGGCGCAGCGTCCGGCGGACCAGGTTCGCCGCACCGGCCTGCTGGAGACTTCCGATAGCCACTCCACTTGCGAACAGCACAATCTCACCCCCACCCTTCGCAAAGCAGGAGGGGGTGTTCCTCGTTCGGCCGGAAGATTCGACAAGCAGAAAAGGGTAGTCCGAGCGGATGTCAAAGGGGCAGGCGATGGAAACTGATACCATAATTGCTTCTGCTACCCCGCCCGGGGAGGGTGGAATCGGTATTCTTCGCCTGTCCGGCCTTAATGCGGAAAAGTTTCTCCAGCTTTTTTTCCAGCCGGCCGGTTCGGTTTCAGCCCTCGAAAGCCATCGGCTTTATCTCGGTTCTTTTCTGGATCAGCAGGGACTTCTGGTCGATGAGGTCATGGCTGTCGTCATGCGCGCTCCGCGCTCTTACACGCGCGAGGATGTGGTCGAGATTCATTGTCACGGCGGTACGGTCGTCATGCGCCGCATCATGGATCAGTTCATCGATGCGGGAGCCCGAATGGCTCGGCCCGGTGAATTTACTTTGCGTGCCTTCCTCAACGGTCGTCTCGACTTAAGTGAAGCGGAGGCGGTTATCGATCTTATCCGCGCCCGTTCTGATTCCGCCGGGCGTATTGCCGCGGCGCAACTCAAGGGCTCCGTATCCCGTACCGTCCATGAATTTCAATCACAGGTCGCTGACTTGCTGGCCCTGGTAGAGGCCCATGTCGATTTCCCTGAAGAGGATATCGAATTTGCGGATCAGCAGCGTCTCCTTTCAGAGGCTGCGTCAGTTAATGCGCATATTCAGGATATCCTAAATAACTTCGACTCCGGGCGGATTCTCCGTGAGGGTTTATCCGTGTTGATTCTCGGTAAGCCTAATGTTGGCAAGAGTTCCCTGCTGAATATTCTGCTCGGCGAGTCGCGTGCCATCGTTACGGATATTCCTGGCACAACCCGTGATACCATCGAGGAATGCCTGGTTTTGGGGGGCGTTCCGCTGCGGCTGATTGATACGGCAGGGGTGCGTGATACCGAGGATCTTGTTGAGTTGGAAGGGGTGGCTCGCGCTAAAAACAAAATAGAGTCGGCTGACCTGGTTTTGCTGGTTATCGATGGCAGTCGCCCGGTTGATGACAACGATTTGCTTGCCCTTGAAAGCTGTCGCCAGTCCAGGGTACTCTTGGTTTACAATAAGGCCGACCTGCCCGCCACGGTCCCTGATGTGCGCTTCAGCCCCTTTCCCAGCGTGACGGTCTCCACCCGCACGGGAGAAGGACTTGACTTAATTAAGACTGCTATTGTCGATCTCGTTTGTGGCGACGGCAGAAGCGGTGATGTTCAGATGGACTCGGTTTTTTCCGACCGTCGCCATCGGGAGGCCCTGGTCCGTTGCAGTGAATCGTTGGACCATTTTATCGCAGCCCTGTCCGCTGGAAATTCCCCGGAATTTCTTGCCTTGGATTTACGCGAGGCTCTTCATGCCCTGGGGGAAATTACCGGTGAAACCACTCCAGATGACATACTTGACCGGATTTTCACACGTTTTTGTATTGGTAAATAGAATGTTTCACGTGAAACATCGGCTGGCAACGGATTCAAGGTGAGGTTATTGTGGGGATGACAACGGGTGTGAGTGAGTATCAAGTCATCGTGGTTGGCGGGGGTCATGCCGGATGTGAAGCCGCCCTGGCTTCTGCCCGGATGGGCTGCAGGACCCTGCTGCTCAATATGAGCCTGGACGCGGTGGCGCAGATGTCCTGCAATCCCGCCATTGGCGGTCTGGCCAAGGGACACCTGGTCAGGGAGATCGACGCCCTGGGGGGCGAGATGGGCGCCAATATAGACGCCACCGGCATCCAGTACCGTATTCTCAATACCAGGAAGGGCCCGGCCGTGCGCGCTTCCCGTGCGCAGGCTGATCGACGCCTGTATGCGGAGCGGATGAAGGGCGTGGTGGAAAGTTTTCCGCTGCTCGATCTGAAGCATGGTGTGGTCACCCGGCTGGTTGTTAAAAATAATCGGGTCTGTGGTGTGGAAACCCGGGAGGGGATCGTTTTTTTTGCCGCAGCGGTGGTGCTGACCACCGGAACCTTCATGCACGGGCTGATTCATGTCGGGCTTTCTAGCTATCCTGGTGGTCGGGCGGGAGAGCCGGCATCGGAGGGGTTGTCTGATTCTCTGCGCAGCCTGGGGATGAAGGTTGGACGGCTTAAAACCGGCACCCCGGCCCGCCTGGATCGGCGCTCGATTGATTTTTCACGACTTGAGCCGCAATATGGGGATGATCCGCCGCAGCCCTTTTCCTTTATGACCAGGAAAATCGATCGACCGCAAGTTCCCTGTTATATCACCTACACCAACAGTCAAACTCACGACCTGATCCGCTCAGGGCTCGATCGGTCTCCGCTTTACAGCGGGGTGATCGAGGGGGTCGGCCCCCGCTATTGCCCGTCGATCGAAGACAAGGTGGTGCGTTTTCCCGAGAAGGACAAGCACCAGATCTTTCTCGAGCCCGAGGGGTTGAACTGCGCTGAGATTTATCCCAACGGGGTGTCGACCTCGCTGCCTCCGGATGTCCAGTTGGCTTTTCTGCGCACTATCCCAGGGCTTGAATCCGTCGAGGTCATGCGCCCGGGGTATGCGATTGAATATGATTTTGTTGATCCGATACAGCTCTACCCTACCCTCGAAACCAAGGCGGTCGAGTTTCTCTATCATGCCGGGCAAATCAATGGCACCTCCGGCTATGAAGAGGCCGCGGCCCAGGGGTTGGTCGCAGGGGCCAATGCGGCGCTTAAGGTGTTGGGCAAAGAGCCGTTGATCATCGGCCGCGATCAAGGGTACACCGGGGTGCTGATTGATGATCTGGTCAACCTGGGGGCCACTGAACCATACCGGATGTTTACTTCACGAGCCGAATACCGGCTGCTGCTGAGAGAAGATAATGCCGACCAGCGGTTGACCCCAGCCGGATATGCGGCCGGTTTGGTCCCCGCTGCGCGCTGGCAACAGTTCGAAAGCAAGATGGAAAGCCTGAACCGGGGGGCCGAGCGCTTGCAGGAACTGCGGGTGTCGGGCTCCGACCGGGTGTCGGTCACGCGACTGGACCTGGGGGAACTGAAAAACGGCGCCTCACTGCTGGAGTTGCTGCGGCGACCGGAAATTACGATAAGTGACCTGCTGTTTCTTGACCCGACCTTGGCCGGGATGGACGACGACGTTCTGGAGCAGTTGGAGATTGCGACTAAGTACGAAGGTTATATCAAGCGGCAATTGGAGCAGGTCGAACGTTTTCGGCGGACCGAAAATGTGGCGATTCCAGAGGGGTTCAACTATGACCGGGTTTCCGGCTTGTCGGCCGAGGTTCAGGAAAAGCTTAGCAACGTCTGTCCGCGCACCCTGGGGCAGGCGGCAAGGATTCCCGGGGTAACCCCGGCGGCCATTGCCATTCTGAGTGTGTTGCTGCGCCGTGGCTGATCCGATTATAAGCAAGCTGCTGGCCTCTCAGTTGACTTCTCTTGGGCTGCCGGTCGAAGAACCAGATCGTGTACGCCTGCTGTGGTTGGGCGAAGAACTGCTGCGTTGGAACCGGCGGGTCAACCTGACCGCGATCACCCGAATGGACGAGGTGGTCGAAAAGCATATCGTCGATTCCCTGGCGCTGCTGCCTTTGCTGTCCGGACGGGAGCGGGTTC
>NZ_JBFHGD010000041.1:0-19161 GCF_041583255.1 Trichloromonas sp.
ATTGGCGACGTTGCGGACGATAAACAGCTCGCCGGGGTCCGTCTGGGTGATCATGTTGGGCACCACCCGGGAGTCGGAGCAGCCGATGAACAGGGTGTGGGGCTTCTGCTTGCGGCCAAGCTCCTTGAACAACTCGCGGTGACTCTCGAAATCCGCTTCCCTGAACTTCATGTACCCCTTGAACAGCTTCTCCATCCCCGTCGCCCTTTCAGCACAGCCTCAATCTCGCAACTTTATTCAAAGTATAACCCCGCCGGCAACGACCCGCCAGGCAGAACAAATCAGAACATTATTTTAATCTAGCTGAACGATGAAAATAGTGACAAAGGGAAAGGCTGTCAAGCGGAATCGGGCGACAGGGTCAGCCGGACAGGCCGAGAAACGCCAGGGCGGATTCGAAGGTGCGATTGACGACCTGCTCCCAGCGGATACCGGCAGCAGCCACTTCCAGCAGGGCATCATCGAATTCCCCCACCCCCTGGGCGATATGAGCATCACTGCCAAGCGTCACCGGTGCGCCCAGCTCGGCACAGAGGCGGATGATCTCCCGGCAGTTGCCGGCGCTGCCTCTACGACTGATGCAAAAGGAAGAGTTATTGATCTCCAGGGCAGTGCCGGTGGCCAGGCTCTTTTCCACCACGGCCCGGTAATCGAGGGGGAAGTTGGGGTTGCCCGGGTGGGCAATCACCTTGACTTTGGGTTTCTCCATCAGGGCCAGCAGCGCCCGGGTGTTCTCGTCGCGACCACGCTCATCGAAGCCGCACTCCTCATGAAACCCGGCCATCACCAAATCGAGCCGCTCGAGCAGTCCATCGTCAAGATCGAGTTGACCGATACCGAGAATGTTGGCCTCGATACCGCGCAGCACGCGCACCCCATACAGATACTCGGGCACGAAGCGCAGGGCGGCAAAGTGATAGGGATGGGGGCCGCCGGGCAAACCGGGACCGTGATCGGTCATCCCTACCATTCTCACCCCTTTGCGCGCGGCTTCCTGGGCAATTTCGCCAATCGTGCTGTAGGCATGCCCCGAGGCAACGGTATGCACATGCAGGTCGGCTTGCGGATTGGACGGATACAACATACCACTTCCCTTTCGTCGAACGGCTGATCTGGCACCTGCGTACCGTATACATAACACAATACCACATTAAGAACTAGGGGCGACGACAAGAAAAACGCAAAGGTCTTGTGAGCCGGGGCGGTCCGTGATAACTTAGTACTCTTGTTTAAAACCCGTACCCGAACAGGAATCCATGCAGACCAAAGACGTTCTTCCCCAGCTCAGCCGGCCGTCCCGTTATCTCGGCGGCGAACTGGGGAGCATCCATAAAGATCCGCAATCGGTTGAGGTGACCCTCGCCCTGGCCTTCCCCGATGTCTACGAAGTGGGGATGAGCCACCTCGGCTTTGCCATCCTCTACCATGCCTTAAACCGCCTCGACTGGGTGGCCGCCGAAAGGGTCTACGCCCCCTGGCCGGACATGCAGGAACATCTGCGCGCAACCGCAACCCCGCTGGACTCGCTCGAATCGAAGCGGCCGCTGGGCCAGTTCGACATCATCGGCTTCACCCTGCAGTACGAACTGTCGTACAGCAACATCCTCGGCATGCTCGATTTGTCCGGCATCCCCCGCCGCCGCGACCGGCGCGGCGAAGAGCATCCGCTGATCATGGTTGGCGGCCCCTGCGCCTTCAACCCGGAACCGCTGGCCGACTTCTTCGACTGCGCGGTGATCGGCGACGGCGAGGAGGCGGTGGCCGAAGTGGCCCAAGCCGTGCGTGCGGCCAAAAGCAAGGGCGAAAGCCGCCAACAGCTTCTGGTGCGCCTGGCGGCCATCGAAGGGGTCTACGTCCCGGCCCTGTTCGCCGTCGACTACCAGGAGGACGGCCGCCTGGCGGCGATCCGCCCCTTACAGGACGGCTACCGTAAAGTCCGCCGGCGCTTCCTGGCCGACCTCGACAGCGCCCCCTACCCGACGGCCCCGATCATCCCTTTCATGAACACCGTTCACGACCGGGTGGCGGTGGAAATCGCCCGCGGCTGCACCCGCGGCTGCCGCTTCTGCCAGGCCGGCTACATCTATCGGCCGGTGCGCGAGCGCAGCCCCGCCTGGATCGCCTCGATCATCGAAGAGTCCCTGAACAACTCGGGCTACGAAGAGGTCTCGCTACTCTCCCTCTCGACCGGCGACTTCACCTGCATCGAGCCGCTGCTCAAGGGGCTGATGGAGCGCTACGCCGACGACAAGGTGGCCATCTCCTTCCCCAGCCTGCGGGTCGGCTCACTGACCGAAGGGCTGATGGAAGAGATCAAGAAAGTCCGCAAAACCGGCTTCACCCTCGCCCCGGAGGCGGGAACCGACCGCCTGCGCCAAGTCATCAACAAGGGGATCACCGAAGAAGACCTGCTGGCGACCACCCACACCGCCTTCACCCTCGGCTGGCGGGTGATCAAGCTCTACTTCATGATGGGGCTGCCGACGGAAACCGACGAGGATCTCGAGGCCATCATCGAACTGGCGGCCAAGGTCAAGCGCAGCGGCAAGGGGACCGAAGGCGGCAACGACGTCAACGTCTCGGTATCGACCTTCGTGCCCAAGGCTCACACCCCCTTTCAATGGGAAGCGCAGATCGGCATTGACGAGACCCTGCGCAAACAGAACCTGCTGCGCGACGGGCTGCGCCGGAAAAAGCTGCGGCTGAAATGGCACGAGGCCAAACTTTCCTTCATGGAGGGGGTCTTCGCCCGCGGCGACCGCCGCCTCGGCGCCGTACTGGAGAAGGCGGTCGACCTCGGCTGCCGCTTCGACGGCTGGCACGAGCACTTCAGCTTCGAAAACTGGATGGAGGCCTTCGCCGCCTGCGGCCTCGACCCGGCCTGGTACCTGCGTGCCCGGGACGAGCAGGAGGTGCTCCCCTGGGACCACATCGACTGCGGCATCCCCAAGGCATTTTTCAGCGCCGAACGCCAGCGCGCCCTCACAGGCGACTACACCCCCGACTGCCGCGGCGGCGACTGCAGCGGCTGCGGCGTCTGCGATTTCGACGCGCTGCGCATGCGCCTGATCGACGACGCCGAACTCCCCCCGCGGGGACCGGCCCGGGAGCAGTTTACCCCGGACAACGAAGCGCGCCACAAGGTTCGCCTGCGCCTGCGCAAGGAAGGCCGGGCGCGCATGGTCGCTCACCTCGAATTCATGACCCTGGTCCAGCGCGCCGTACGCCGGGCCGGTCTGCCGCTGCGCTTTTCCCAGGGTTTTCACCCGGCGCCGCGCATCTCCTTTCCCGACGCCCTGCCGACCGGGGTCGAAAGCGACGCCGAGATCATCGATCTCGAACTGTTTCGACCGGTATCGGCCGAAGAGGCGGTGACCGCGCTCAACCGGCAGCTGCCGGAGGGGTTCAGGGTTCTCGAAGGGGCCGCAGTGGACTGGAAAACGCCGGCCCCCTCTGTTAGCATTATGGAATCGGTCTACCGGTTGCAGCTGCCGGAAACGCCGCCGGCCGACCTGGCCAACCGCGTCGCCGCCTTCCTCGCCGCCGAAACGGTGACAACCACCCGCGACAAGGGGGACGGCCGCACGATCGAAGTCGATCTGCGCCCGGGGGTGACGGCGCTGGAACTTGACGACGCCGGGCTGTCCATGACCCTGAGCAAAGGGAGCCCGACCCTGCTGGCCGGCCACCTGCTCGGGCTGTCGCAGAACGAAGTGCGACAACTGGCGATCCGCAAGATCGGGGTGACCTTCTCCGCTCCTGCCGAGACCGCCTGACTACGAATTACAGTTTGACCCTTATATAGTTTTCTCATTTTCAGATTAACGGAGGTACCATGACCAAGGAACTGGTCATCAACACCACCTCCCACGAAACGCGAGTGGCCCTGATCGAAAACGGCCACATCGCCGAGCTCTACATCGAGCGCAGTAGGGAGCGTGGTATTGTCGGCAACATCTACCTGGGCAAAGTAATTCGCGTGCTTCCCGGCATGCAGGCGGCCTTTGTCGATATCGGCCTGGAAAAAGCGGCCTTTCTCTACGTCGCCGACGTGATTGAAGAAATGGAGGCGGTCGAACAGTTCATCGAGGGGGGCAGCACCCACGCCAAGCCGGAGGACGACGGCAAGCCGGAACGGCCGCCGCTGCCGCCGATCGAGGATCTGCTGCAGGAAGGGCAGGAGATCCTGGTCCAGGTGGCGAAAGAACCCCTCGGCACCAAGGGCGCCCGCATCACCTCGCACATCTCCCTGCCCGGCCGACACCTGGTCTACATGCCGACCGTCGACCACATCGGCATTTCGCGCCGGATCGAGAATGAGGAGGAAAAAGATCGCCTGCGGCAGATCGTCGAGGAGATCCGCCCCTTAGGTACCGGTTTCATCGTGCGGACCGCCGCCGAAGGAAAGAGCGAGGAGGATCTGCGGGCCGACATGCATTTCCTGGTCGGGCTCTGGAAAGAACTGGCCCGGCGCCGCGAGGAGCGGCGCGCCACCTGCCTGATCCACTCGGACCTCGACGTGACCAGCAAGGTGCTGCGCGACATCCTCACCGAGGATGTCAACCGCATCGTGGTCGACTCGCAGATCGAGTACAACAAGATCGTCCGCTTTCTCGGCACCTTCATGCCCAAGCTTCAGTACGTCATCGAGCTGTTCGAGGACCCCGAGCCGATCTTCGACGCCTTCGGCCTCGAGGTCGAAATCGCCCGCGCCCTCGGGCGCAAGGTCTGGCTCAAGAGCGGCGGCCACATCATCATCGAGCAGACCGAGGCGCTGGCCGCCGTTGACGTCAACACCGGCCGTTTCGTCGGCAAGCACAACCTGGAAGACACCATCCTCAAGACCAACCTCGAGGCGGTCAAGGAAATCGCCTTCCAGCTGCGCCTGCGCAACATCGGCGGACTGATCATCATCGACTTCATCGATATGGAGAAGGAAGCTCACCGCGAGAAGGTCCACTCGGCCCTCGAGGAAGCCCTCAAGAGCGACAAGGCCAAGACCAACATCCTGAAGATTTCCGAACTCGGCCTGGCCGAGATGACCCGCAAGCGGGTGCGCGAAAGCATCGGCCGCACCCTCTGCGAAGCCTGCCCCTACTGTGAAGGCAAGGGCTACGTCAAGAGCCGCACCACCACGGTGTACGAGATTTTCCGCGAACTGCGCCGTGAGTTCCACGACCTCCCCGGCCATCGGCTCAACCTGCAGGTGCACCCCGATATCGCCGCCATCCTCTACGACGAGGAGCGGGCCGGCATCGAGGAACTGGAGCGGCGCTTCGAAAAGCAGATCGCCATCACCGCCCGCCCCGGCTTCCACCTGGAGCAGTTTGAAATCGTCATGGAGTAGAATTTTCCCTTGACAGCCAAAGCGGCTGTGAATATAGTTCGTCTTTGTCTTTTTAAGACGATAAAAACGAGAGTGAGGTGAATTGTATGTACGCGGTAATCAAGACCGGAGGAAAACAGTACAAAGTTTCCGAAGGAGACCTGTTAAAGGTCGAGAAAATCGAAGGCGAGGTGGGCGCAACCATCGAGCTGAGCGAGGTCCTCATGGTCGGCGGAGAAGAGGTTAAAATCGGAACACCTCTATTGCCCGGCGCGAAGGTTAAAGCGCAAATTGTCGAGCAAGGCAAGGACAAGAAAATCCTGGTCTTCCACTCCAAGCGGCGCAAGACCCAGCGTAAGATGTATGGACACCGTCAACCGATCACCCGCCTGAAAATCACAGGCATCGAGGCTTAAGGAGGCTTACCCATGGCACACAAAAAGGGCGTCGGCAGCTCCAGAAACGGCCGCGACAGCGCCGGCAAACGGCTCGGTGTAAAGCGGTTCGGTGGACAGCAGGTTACCGCGGGATCGATTCTGGTCCGCCAGCGCGGCACCACCTTCCATCCTGGCAATAACGTCGGCTGCGGCAAGGACTACACCCTGTACGCGCTGATCGACGGCGTGGTCAAATTCGAGCGCAAGGACAAGCTGCGCCAGAAAATCAGCGTCTACACTGCTGAGTAACGACCCGCCGGCGGAAACGCCGAAAACTAGAAGCCCGAGGTTCGCCTAAAGAACTTCGGGCTTTTTTTCTTATCACCGGCTACGGCCAGGCAGTACGACCATGAAATTCGTAGACGAAGTAAAAATCCACATCAAGGCCGGCGACGGCGGACGCGGCTGCCTCTCCTTCCGCCGCGAGAAATTCATCCCCTTGGGCGGACCGGACGGCGGCGACGGCGGCAACGGCGGCAGCGTCTGGTTCCGCGTCGACAGCGGCCTGTCGACCCTGCTCGACTTTCGCTACAAGGTCCACTACAAGGCCGAGCGGGGCATGCACGGCATGGGCGCGAATCGCCACGGCAAGGGCGGGGAAGACCTGCACATCAGCGTCCCCCCCGGCACCCTGGTCTACGACGACGAGACCGGCGAACTGCTGGCCGACCTGACCAAAGCGGACCAGGAGATCAAACTGCTCAAGGGGGGCATGGGCGGCCGCGGCAACGCCCGCTTCGCCACCAGCACCAACCGGGCGCCCCGGCACACCCAGCCCGGCATGCCGGGCGAGGAAAAGACCCTGCGCCTGCAGCTCAAGCTGCTCGCCGACATCGGCCTGGTCGGCATGCCCAACGCCGGCAAGTCGACGCTGATCTCGGCGGTTTCAGCCGCCAAGCCGAAGATCGCCGACTATCCCTTCACCACCTTGATCCCCAACCTCGGCGTGGTCTCCTACGGCGGCTACAAGTCCTTCGTTATGGCCGACATCCCCGGCCTGATCGCGGGAGCCAGCGAAGGACACGGACTCGGCACCCGCTTTTTACGCCACATCGAACGCACCGACCTCTTTCTGCACCTGGTTGACGCCTCGTCGATGCAAGAGGGCGATCCGGTTGAAAACTTTGAGACCATCAACCGCGAACTGCTGCAGCACGATCCGCAACTGCTGGACAAGCCCCAGTTCGTGGTGCTGACCAAGCAGGACATCACCGAGGTCCGTGAGCAGCAGCAGGAACTGATCCCCTACTTCGAGCAGCGCGGCTACCGGGTCTTCTGCATCTCCGCGGTCACCGGCGAAGGGACCCGGCCGCTGGTCGAAGCCGTCGGCCTCGAACTGGAGCGCCTGCGCCAGGGGCCGGAATCGGAACCCCCAACGGTGCTGCCTTGACATCGGCTTCGGCCCGAGGGTAAGATTGCCCGGCTTTTCCGGGAAATCCACAACCTCAGCTACCAGCAGATTGCTCTGTCCATGCGAAACAATCTTCTCTCCCATGTAAAACGGATCGTGGTCAAGATCGGCAGCGGTGTCATCTCCGGCAGCGACGGACTCGACACGAACGCCATCACCCAGTTGACCCGGGACGTCGAAAGCCTGCTCGAGCGGGGCTACGAGGTCGTACTGGTCTCCTCCGGCGCAGTCGCCGCCGGCAAGGGCGATCTCGGCATCGTCGGCCGCCCGCGCACCATCCCGCTGAAGCAGGCGGCCGCCGCCATCGGCCAGAGCCGGCTGATCAGCATCTACGAAGAAGCCTTTCATACCCACGGCCGCAAGGTCGCCCAGGTGCTGCTGACCCGCGACGACTTGGCCAACCGCCGCCGCTACCTGAACGCCCGCAACACCCTGATGACCCTGCTCGACTACGGGATCATCCCGATCATCAACGAAAACGACACGGTGGTGGTCGATGAAATACGCTTCGGCGACAACGACAACCTGTCGGCCATGGTCACCAACCTGCTCGAGGCCAACCTGCTGATCATCCTCTCGGACGTCGACGGCCTCTACGACCACGACCCCCGGGACAACCCCGAGGCCAGCCTGATCCACGAGGTGGCGCGGATTTCCGAGGAAATCGAGGCGGTAGCCGGCGGCAGCAGCAGCGACCTCGGCACCGGCGGCATGGCGACCAAGATCAAAGCCGCCAAGCGGGCCTCGCTGTACGGCGTCGGCACCGTCATCATCAACGGCCGCAAACCCGGCCTGCTCCCCCGCCTGCTCGACGGCGAGGAACTGGGCACCTACTTCCTGCCGGCCCGCAACCGGATGGCGGCCAAAAAACACTGGATCGCCTTCACCAAGAAACCGCGCGGAAAGCTGCTCATCGATGACGGCGCGGTGACCGCCCTCACCGAAAAAGGCAAAAGCCTGCTCCCCTCCGGCATCCGCGGCGTCGACGGCGGGTTCGACCGGGGCGACGCCGTGCGCCTTTGCGCGCTCAACGGCGAAGAGTTCGCCAAGGGGGTGATCAACTACTCCCTGCCCGAACTGCTCCGCATCATGGGCAAGAAATCCTCTGAAATCGAGGGGATTCTCGGTTATAAATATGGTGACGAAATCGTCCACCGGGACAACCTGGTGCTGAAGAACCGCGCCCGGGAAACCGACCCGGAATAATCCATCCGCCCCAAAGACCGGCTGCGGGCTACCGCCCGCGCCACCATCGAGGAGACCGCGATGAGCATACGCAACGAGATGCTGACCCTGGCCCGGGAAGCCAAACAGGCCGGCCGCGTCATGGCCAACCTCTCTTCCGCCGTCAAGAACGACCTGCTGCTGCGCATGGCCGCAGCCTTGGAACAACATACGCCTGCGCTGATCGAAGCCAACGAGCTCGACCTGGCTGCGGCCCGCGAGCGGGGGCTGGCCCCGGCCATGATCGACCGGTTGGTGCTCAACGAGGACCGCATAAAGTCGATGGCCGATGGCCTGCGGGAAGTCGCCGCCCTGCCTGACCCGGTCGGTGAAGTCACCGGCATGTGGCGGCGGCCCAACGGCATCCAGGTCGGCCGCATGCGCATCCCTCTCGGGGTCATCGGCATCGTCTACGAGTCGCGCCCCAACGTCACCGCCGATGCCGCCGGGCTCTGCCTCAAGAGCGGCAACGCCGTGGTTTTGCGCGGCGGTTCGGAGGCGATCCACTCCAACTCGGCGATCGGCAAGGTTCTCAAACAGACCCTGGCCCAGATGGGCCTGCCGGCGGCCGCCCTGCAGGTGGTCGCCACCACCGACCGCGGCGCCGTGCTCGAACTGCTCAAGCTCGAAGACGAAATCGACCTGATCATCCCCCGCGGCGGCGAAGGGCTGATCCGCTTCGTCAGCGAAAATTCCCGCATTCCGGTTATCAAGCACTACAAGGGGGTCTGCCACGCTTTTGTCGACGCCAGCGCCGACTTCGAGATGGCCGAACGCATCTGCCTCAACGCCAAGGTGCAGCGTCCCGGGGTCTGCAACGCCCTGGAAACCCTGCTGATCCACAAGGATGTGGCGGAGATCTTCGTTCCCCGAATCGTCCTCGCCATGCGCCAGGCCGGCGTTGAAATCCGCGGCTGCGAAGTGACCCGGGAGTTTGCCCCCGAGGTCAAGCCGGCCAGCGAAGAGGACTGGGGCGCCGAGTATCTCGACCTGATCCTGGCGGTCAAGGTGGTCGACAACCAGAGCGATGCCAGTGACCACATCAACCGCTACGGCTCGCTGCATACCGAAACCATCATCACCAGCGACTACGCTAACGCCCAGCGGTTTCTGCGGGAGATCAACTCGAGCGTGGTGATGGTCAACGCCTCCACCCGCTTCTCCGACGGCAACCAGCTCGGCCTCGGCGCCGAAATCGGCATCTCGACCACCAAGCTGCATTCCTTCGGCCCGATGGGCCTGGAAGACCTGACCACCCGCAAGTTCATCGTCCTGGGCGACGGGCAGATAAGACAATGAATCAGTGAGGTGTGAGGCGAAATGCCTTCTCACCCCCCACACCTCACCCTTCACCCCTCACGGCTTATGAAACTCGGCATCCTCGGCGGCACCTTCAATCCGATCCACCTGGCTCACCTCCGCATCGCCGAGGAAGTCCGGGAGGCCTGCGCCCTCGACCAGGTCCTGTTCATCCCGGCCGCCGTGCCGCCCCACAAGGCGGTGCCTGAGGACGTCCCCTTTGCCCATCGCCTGACGATGGTCGAAGCCGCCATCGCGACAAATCCCTTTTTCGCCGTCTCCGACATCGAAAACCGGCGCGCGGGCAAGAGTTATTCGGTCGACACCCTCGAAGCCCTGCACCGCGAACGCCCCGGCGACGAGTTCTATTTCATCATCGGCATGGACTCCTTCCGCGACCTCGAATCCTGGAAGGACTACCGGCGGCTGTTCGAACTTTGCAACATCGTGGTGGCGGCGAGGCCGGGGGTCGTCGTGGCCGATCCGAAGAGCCTGCTTCCCATTGCGGACATGAAAGAGTTCTGTTATAATTGCGCCTCTAAAACCCTGCGCCACCACAGCGGAACTTCTGTGATTTTTGTCGAGGAAACGTTCCTCGACATCTCCTCCACCCGCATCCGCCAGCTGGTCGGCGAGGGGCGCTCGCCGCGCTACCTGGCCACCGCTGCTGTTTGCAGCTATATCGAACGCCACGGCCTGTACCGTGACAAAGAAAGGTTTTAACCACTTTGCAGTCTAAAGATCGGGCTATTCTCTGCGCCGCCTACGCCCTTGAAAAAAAGGCCTATAACGTCCGCCTTCTCGAAGTCAAAGGACTCTCATCGTTGACCGACTACCTGCTGATTGCCACCGGCCGCTCCGACCGCCAGGTCCAGGCGGTCGCCGAATCGATTCGGCTAGGACTGAAGAAAGACCATGAAACCTCGCCGCTGGCGGTCGAGGGGATGAACGAAGGGCGCTGGATCCTGCTCGACTACGGTGATGTCATGGTCCACATCTTCCAGGAGCCGATCCGCGACTTCTACGATCTCGACGGGCTCTGGAACGAAGCGGCTGAAATCACCGTTCCCGACGAATACCACTGGGAGCGGAAGTCCTCGGCCCAGTGAAACTCAAGCTGATCTGCGTCGGCAAACTCTCCGAACCGTTTCTACGCGAGGGGGCCGACGAATACAGCAGCCGGCTGAAACGCTACCTCCCCTTTTCCTGCCTCGAACTCAAGGAGGAAAAGGCCGGCGGCAAGAAAGCCGACCCCCGGGTCATCCGGGAGCTCGAAGGGGAGAAGATCCTCGCCAAAATACCGCCCGAAGCCTTTGTCGTCGTCCTCGACGAGCGGGGGATCGGGCTGACCTCTGAGGGCCTGGCCGATCTGCTCGGTCGGCACATGGTTCAGGGGACATCGGAGCTGGTAGCGGTCATAGGGGGGGCATACGGACTGAGTGACAAGGTCAGACAACGGGGGGGACTGATCCTGTCCCTGTCGGCCATGACCTTCACTCACCAGATGGCTCGACTTTTTTTTCTGGAACAGCTTTACCGGGGATTCACCATCATACGCAACGAACCCTACCACAACCGTTGATCGGTGAGGGCCCCAGGAGTGAACGGAATGGAAGAAGCACAGCTGGCACAAGCGAAGGAGCGGCTGCTGAAAATGCGCCGTGAAGTCATGAAAGAGGTTCAGAACGCCTCTGCCGCCGCCCGCGAAATGGGTCAGGATGGCGTTCCCGACATCGGCGACATGTCGGCCAACACCTACAGCCGGGACGTACTGCTCAACTTGAGCGAAACCCAGCGCCAGAAAATCCGCGACATCGACGCCGCCCTTGACCGCCTGGCACAGGACGTCTATGGCGTCTGCGTTCGCTGCGAAGAAGAGATTGACCAGCGCCGGATGGAAGTCCGCCCATTTTCCCGATATTGCATAGAATGTAAAACCGACGTCGAAAAATTCGGTGAATAGAATCGTTTTCGGGCAGTTCGCCCCCTGGAGGATGCCATGACCCTGCTTGCCGGCCTGTTGCTGATCATTCTGTTTTTAGCCTTCTTCATCTACTTTTCAGGGCTCAACCCGCAGGACGTCACCATCTTCCTGTATGCCGACCACAGCTTCACCACCTCGGCGGCCATCCTGATCATCGCCTGCATTGCCGTCGGCCTGGCGGGGGGCGTTCTGGCCAACGCCTACAACCTGTTCAGCTACCAGGTGAAGAACGTGCGCAGCAGTCGCCGGGCAAAGCGGGAAAAGGAAGTCACCAACACCTACCGCGAGGGGATGGTCCGACTCCTTTCCGGCGACCTCAAGCGGGCCAGCTCCCTGCTGCAGAAGGCCCTTGAGCGCGACCCCTCCCGACTGGAAACCTATCTGGCCATGGCCAGCGTCAACATCCAGGAAGGGGACGCCGAGAAGGGGATCGCCGTTCTGCTCAAGGCGAAGGAAAAAGAGTCGAAAAGCCTCGAAGTCCTGTTCAAGCTGGGCGCCACCTATGAAGAGCTTGGACAGAACCCGGAGGCCGTCAAAATCTACGAAGAGATCCTCGAGATCGAAGGGACCAACCGCAAGGCTCTGCGCAGTCTGCGTGACCTCCAGGTGAAGCAGGGGCTGTGGAAAGAAGCCCTCGACCTGCAGAAGCGGGTGCTCAAGGCTTCCCAGGGGAGCAAGCGCCTGCAGGAAGAACAGACCAAGCAGCTGTACCTGCGCTACGAAGTGGCCCGCCAGGGCCTCGAGGAATCGAAAGGCCAGAACAAGGCCGACCTGAAGGAACTCAAGGACGTCATCAAGGCCGCGCCAAGCTTCGCCCCGGCCCGGGTCACTCTCGGCGACGCGCTGTGCACCCAGGGCAAAACCGAGGAAGCCTCCCAGGTCTGGCTCGAAGGCTATAAGGCCATGGGCAAAAGCGTCTTTCTGGCCCGCCTTGAAGATCTGTACATGAAGGCCGAAGACCCGGCCACCCTCCTCTCCATCTACCGCTCCGTCGGCAAGGAACGCAGCGAAGACCTGATGTTCTGCCTCTTCTTCGGCAAGGTTTACCTGCGCCTCGAAATGGTCGATGAGGCCCTCGAGCAGCTGCGGGCCATTGAAAACGCCGGCGTCGACGCCCCCCAGCTGCGCCTGCTGCTCGGCGAAGCCCATCGTCGCCGCGGACGCATGGACGAAGCGATCGGGGAATACCAGAAGGCCCTCGGACTCGACCCGCAGCTGCGCCTCGGCTTTGTCTGCGAATCGTGCGAAAACCCTTCGGGCGACTGGTTGAGCCGCTGTCCCAAGTGCGGCACCTGGGGCTCGTACGTCCTGCAGGGCCGCCAGAAAATGGTCCGGGCCCCCCAGCCGGCACAGGAAGTGGAAGCCCGCGCCATTCACCACGGAGAACGCAGCGCATGAATTCTGGCATCAGGCGGCCCCTGGCTCTGGTTATACTCGATGGCTGGGGCATTAACGAGAGTTGCGACAACAATGCCGTCTGCCAGGCGAAAAAACCACGCATCGATGCCCTGTTCCGGGATTACCCGTCGACCCGCATCGGCGCCTCGGGGATGGATGTCGGGCTGCCCCGCGGGCAGATGGGCAACTCGGAAGTCGGCCATCTCAACATCGGCGCCGGCCGCGTTGTCTACCAGGACCTGACCAAGATCAGCAAAAGCATCGAGGACGGCGATTTTTTCACCAATCCGGCCCTGACCGCCGCTATCGACAAGGCCTTGGCCAGTGGCGGCAAGCTGCACCTGATGGGACTCCTCTCCGACGGTGGGGTTCATTCTCACAACACCCATCTCTACGCCCTGCTCGAGTTGGCCAAACGCCAGGGGCTCACTGACGTCTGCGTGCATGCCCTGCTCGACGGCCGGGATACCCCGCCGCAAAGCGGCGCCGGCTACCTGCTGGAGCTGGAAGCACAAATCGCGAAAATAGGGGTCGGCAGGGTCGCCACCGTCTGCGGCCGCTTCTACGCCATGGACCGCGACAACCGCTGGGACCGCGTCGAACGAGCCTACCGGGCCATGACCGAAGGAATCGGCATTGCCGCAAAGAGCAGCGCCGCCGCTATCGAAGGCGCCTACCGGCTTGGCCAGACCGACGAATTCGTCGAACCCCGGGTGGTCGGCACGCCAGCCACCATCGACGATGGAGATGCCGTCATCTTCTTCAACTTCCGCGCCGACCGCGCCCGGGAGATCACCCGCGCCCTGACCGACACCGGCTTCACCGGTTTCCAGCGAAGCAAGCTGCCGCAACTGTCCGACTACGTCTGCCTGAGCGAGTACGACGCTACCTTCGACCTGCCGGTCGCCTACCCTTCGACGACCGACTGCAACATCCTTGGCGAAGTCGTCGCCCGGGCCGGCCTGCGGCAATTGCGCATCGCCGAGACCGAAAAGTACGCCCACGTCACCTTTTTCTTCAACGGCGGCAGCGAAGAGCCTTTTGCCGGCGAGGACCGCGCCCTGATTCCATCCCCCCAGGACGTGACCACCTACGACCAGAAACCGGCCATGAGCGCCGTGGCGGTCACCGACGAAGCGGTGGCCCGGATCGCATCCGGCACCTATGACCTGATCATCCTCAACTTCGCCAATCCGGACATGGTCGGCCACACCGGCATTTTGCCGGCCGCCATCGAAGCCATGGAGGCCGTCGACACCTGCCTCGGGCGGGTGGTCGATGCCGTCCTGGCCGCCGGCGGCAGCCTTTTGATCACCGCCGACCACGGCAACTGCGAACAGATGGCCGATGCCGAAGGCAAGCCGCACACGGCCCACACCACCAACCCGGTGCCGTTGATCCTGGTCGACCCCGAACGCCGGCAGGCCCCCCTGAAACCAGGGATCCTGGCGGACATCGCCCCCACCCTGCTCGACCTGATGGGGCTGGAGGCACCCGCCGAAATGACCGGCAAATCCCTGCTCGCCAGCTGAACCCGCGCCGGCGCCTGATCAAGGCGCCGGCGTTTTTTATTGAGGCCCGCGTGTCGCTTCTATCCACCGTCAAAGCCGAACTGGCCGCCCTGCTCGACCTCCTGTTCCCCCAGGCATGCCCCCTCTGCCGCACCGAACTGACGCCCGCTTCGGCGGCCGGACTGTGCCACAGCTGCCAGGCGCAGCTGCCGGAGCTGTCCTCGCCCCGCTGTTCACGCTGCGCCCTCCCCTTTGTCAGCGAGGGGGGCAGCGACCATCTCTGCGAACCCTGCCTGCGCCAGCCGCCTCCCTTCAGCCAGGTCGAAGCCGTCGGCAACTATGAGGGACTGCTGCGCGACGCGGTGCACCGATTCAAATACCGCGGCACCGTCCAGCTCGACCGCCCGCTCGCCACCCTCCTCGCCGAGCGGATGGAGCAGGCCGAGACCCCCTTTCGCCCCGACCTGATCGTCCCCGTCCCCCTCCACCTCGGCCGCCTGCGCCAGCGCGGCTACAACCAGTCACTGCTGCTGGCCCGACAGCTCGCTAAACGCTGGCGGGTGCCGGTCGCCCCCCGGCAGCTGGTGCGCAACCGCCCGACCCCTCCGCAACAGGGTCTGAGCCTGTCCGTCCGCCAGCAGAACCTGCGCGGCGCCTTTGCCATGACCGCCCCGCTGCAGGGAGAAACCGTGCTGCTGATCGACGACGTCATGACCACCGGCGCCACGCTGCGCGAATGCGCCAGGACCCTCCAGTCCAGTGGCGCCGGCGAAATCGTCGCCGCTGTGATCGGCCGGGCGCAGCGCCACCACTGAAGGCCCCTTGTCCTCGCCGGCGGCTTGTGCTATCTATCCTTTCATGAGCGACATCCGATACTACATCAGCGGCCACGGTCTCGGCCATGCCAGCCGCTCCTGCCAGATCATCAATACCCTGCGCCATCGCCACCCCGACCTCGCCGTCGAGGTCGTTTCGACCGCTCCGGGCTGGTTTTTCTCGGGCTTTCTCGACCCCAAGGTCCCGGTCCGCCCGCTGGCCCTCGATTTCGGCGTCCTGCAGCACGACAGCCTGATCATGCGCGAGGAAGAAACCCTGATCGCTTACCGGCGCTTTCTCCCCGAACGGCAGCGCCTGGTCGACGCTGAAGCCGAATCCCTGCGAAACTCAGGCATCCGCCTGGTGGCCGCCGACATTCCCGCCGCCGCCTTCGCCGCGGCCCGCGAGGCAGGAATTTTCTCGGTCGGAATCTCCAATTTCACCTGGGACTGGATCTACCGGGGACTGGCCGAAGCCCACCCGGAGTACGGCGACGTGCTCGAATCGCTGACCGGAGATTACCGCCAGGCCGACCTGCTGCTGCGCCTCCCCTTCCACGACGCCAAATCGGACATCCCTCGCGTCGAAGACCAGCCGCTGGTCGCCCGCATCAGCGCCCTGCCGAAGGATGAAATCCGTCGCCGGCTCAATCTTTCTAGCGAGGCCCGGGTCGGACTGATCTCCTTTGGCGGCTTCGGCCTCAGGGAGTTCGACCCGGCTGCGCTGGGGCAACTCGACGACTGGGTCTTTCTGACCGAGAACAGCCTGCCCGGGGCGCCGGCCAACCTGCGCGCCATCCCGTCCGGCCGCTTCGCCTACCCGGACCTGGTCAAAGCCGCCGACGTGGTCATCAGCAAGCCCGGCTACGGCATCGTCTCCGAATGCCTGGCCAACGGCACCGCCTGCCTCTACACCGGGCGCGGCGATTTCCGCGAACAGGCCCTGCTGGTCGCAGGGCTGCACCGCTTCGGCCGCGCCAGGGAAATCAGCAACAGCGACCTGCGCAGCGGAACCTGGCGCGCCCCCCTCGAAGCCCTGCTGCAGCAGGCACAACCGAAGGAGACCCTGGCCAGCAACGGCGATGCGGTCATCGCCGACCGGCTGGCGCAGCTGGTCGTCCAAGCCGGCGGAGGCAGGGCATGAGTGCCGGCAGCGTCCAGCAGGTGTTCGAACGGCTGCTGGAACACCTTGGCCCCCTGCACTGGTGGCCGGCCGACACCCCTTTCGAAGTGGTGATCGGCGCGATCCTCACCCAGAACACCGCCTGGACCAATGTGGAAAAGGCGATGGCCAACCTGCGCGAGCACGACTGCCTGAGCGCGACCGCACTGCGGGCGGCCCCCAGGCAGCGACTCGAAGAATGGATCCGGCCGGCCGGGTTTTTCCGGCAAAAGGCCGAGCGGCTGCAGCTCCTTGCCGAGCACCTCTTCGCCCGCCACGGTGGCGACCTGCAGCGGATGCTCGCCGGCCCCCTCGCCCAGGTCCGCGAGGAACTGCTCACCCTCAAGGGGGTCGGGCCGGAAACCGCGGACGCGATCCTTCTCTATGCCGGTGACCAGCCCTCCTTCGTGGTCGACGCCTACACCCGGCGCCTGTTCGGCCGCCTGCAACTGCTCGATGCCAGGGCCCCCTACGCCGGCATCCGCGCATTTTTCATGGCCCGGCTCCCCGCCGACAGCGACCTGTTCAACGAGTACCACGCCCTGATCGTCGAGCATTGCAAGACCCGCTGCCGCAAACGACGCCCCCTCTGCCCGGGCTGCTGCCTGCGGGATCTCTGCCCTTTTGAAAAAGACTGAAGGATTCCTGTTGGCATGCGGTCGACAGGAGGTAAACTTGAAGCTCTGCACTAAATCATTAGAGCCTTAAACAGGATTTTCCCATGCCGTTCAAACTCTCCGCCCTGCTGCAGCCCTTCGAAGATTTTTTCAAACGCCAGGCCTCCGGCGGCCTGGTTCTGATCGGCGCCACCCTGCTGGCCCTGATATTGGCGAACTCGCCGGCGGCGCCCTACTACCATGCCTTCTGGGAAACAAGTCTCAGCATCGGCTTCGACAACTTGGGGTTGACCCAGTCGCTGCACCACTGGATCAACGATGGCCTGATGGCGGTCTTTTTCTTCGTGGTCGGCCTCGAACTCAAACGGGAACTGCTCGCCGGCGAGCTGGCCTCGCCCCGCAAGGCGGCCCTGCCGATTGCCGCGGCCATCGGCGGCATGCTCGTCCCCGCCCTGATTTATCACGCCATCAACCCGGCGCCCCCGGCAGCCCACGGCTGGGGCGTGCCGATGGCCACCGACATCGCTTTCGCCATCGGCGTAATCGCCCTGCTGGGCAACCGGGTCTCCCGCTCGATGGCGATATTTCTCACGGCACTGGCCATCGCCGACGACCTCGGCGCAGTCCTGGTGATCGCCATATTCTACAGCGGCCCCCTGTCCGCCGCCGCCCTGGCCTGGGCAGCCGGCTTCCTGCTGCTGCTGATCATCGGCAACCGGCTGGACATCCAGCACCCCAACTTCTATTCCCTGATCGGCTTTGCCCTCTGGGTTTGCCTGCTCAAATCGGGGGTGCATGCCTCCATCGCCGGGGTGCTGATCGGCTTTACCATTCCGGTTCGCGCCCGCCACGACGAAGAATCGTTTCTCAACCAGTCATCGCAATTGATCGAACGCTACAAGGCCATGGAGCGGATCGAGGGCCCCTTTCACCACGAACAGCGACTCGGCACCCTGCTCGCCCTCGAGCATGTCTGCCACAACGCCATGAGCCCCCTGCAGCGCATGGAGCACGAAATGAACGCCTGGGTCATCTTTGGCGTGATGCCGATCTTTGCCCTGGCCAACGCCGGCATCCACCTGGTGCCGTCCGAAATCCCGGCGGCCCTGGCTCATCCCGTCACCCTCGGGGTCATGCTCGGCCTGCTGGTCGGGAAACCGCTGGGGATCGTGCTCTTTTCCTGGATCGCGGTGCGCCTGAAGCTGTGCGAGCTCCCCCGCGGCGGTAGCTGGCTTGAGCTGACCGGCATCGGCATCCTGGCCGGCATCGGCTTCACCATGTCGATGTTCATCAGCAACCTCGCTTTCATCCGTCCTGAAATGATCGACGCTGCCAAACTGGGGATTTTTGCCGCCTCGCTGCTCGCCGGCTGCATCGGCTACGCCCTGCTGTACCGGGCCACCTCTTCCAGAACCTGAGCAGCACAGCGGCGCACCCTTCGACCTGTGCCGACACTGGCACAAGCCTAAGGGTGCGCCGAAAACAGCCTGAATCCCCGGAAAATGGTCATCCTGTCGCAAGTGTGCGCCACAATGACACACTTCCCTCCCCTCGCCTGGCACAATCCCGCCCGGAACGACTGCCCCAAAAATCCACAAAATCTTAAAAAACCGCCCGAACAACGATGTAAATAGCTGATTTTATGTAGGTGTATATTTTTTCAAGTCAGTGACCCAAAAACTGGCAAACCTTTTGCTATATGTATACGCACAACGGAATGGCACACCCCAAAACGGAAGCCAAATAACTTGAACCTATAAAAAAGGAGCACAACCATGGGAAAAACCGTTAGAAATCCGAAGAAATTCATCGTCTCCTGCCGCGTCAACGACAACGAGATGGAAGCCCTGAGCAAACTGGCCAATGAAGCCGGCACCAACATCTCTGACCTGCTGCGCCAGAGCATCCTCCTGCTTGAGCAGGACCTGCGCGCCAGCGCCTGAGCCTCCCCCTTTTCCGGTCGGCAGGCAGGAGGGC
>NZ_JBFHGD010000042.1:0-18903 GCF_041583255.1 Trichloromonas sp.
ACATCGATATCGAAATAGCCGTAGAGAAAGACGCTGCAGCCGACCGAAGCGACCCCGATGGTGCGATCCTGCACGCCGAAGGCGTCCATCGCCTCGGCGACCAGCCGATGGATAGTGCCGTGCTGGCAGCCGGGGCAGAAGTGGGTCTGGATATCCTTGAGGGAAACCGGGTGCGAGAAAACCTGTTTCATTGCAGTCGACATGATCAGTCCTTGTAATGCATGCGAATCTGGGCCAGCAGCTCTTCCGGGGTCGGCAGCGAGCCGGCTCCCGGCGGGCGGCCATAGAAGAAGACATCGGCATCGCGCGCCACCGACAGGCGGACATCCTCGACCATCTGCCCGGCGTTGAGCTCGAAACAGAGCACCCGTTTGGCCGTTGTCGTCGCCTCGAGGAAAGCTTTTTCAGGAAACGGGAAGAGGCTGATCGGACGCAGCAGGCCGACCTTGAGGCCTTCCTCGCGGGCCATGCGGATAGCGGTCTTGGCGATGCGCGCCGTCGAGCCGAAAGCGGTCACCACCAGATGCGCATCATCCAGGCAGCTGGCCTCGTAACGAACCTCGTTATCCTTGAGTTCCCGGTACTTGCGATGCAGCTTCCAGTTATGCTCCTCGAGTTCGCCATCCCCCAGGTAGAGGGATTTGACCACCCGTTGCGGTCGGCCGGCCTTGCCCGACACGGCCCAGTCCTTGGCCGGCAGATCGCCGGGAGCAACGTAGGCGTGCGGCACCAGGGCCTCCTTCATCTGCCCGAGCACCGAATCGCCGAGCACCATCGCCGGCACCCGGTAGCGATCCGACAGGTCGAAGGCGAGCATGGTCAGGTCGTACATTTCCTGCACCGAGTTCGGTGCCAGCACGATGATGTGATAGCCGCCGTGCCCGCCCCCTTTGACCGCCTGGAAATAATCGGACTGGGAGGCGTCGATGCCACCAAGCCCAGGGCCGCTGCGGGAGATATTGACGATCAGGCCGGGGAGTTCGCTGCCGGCCATGTAGGAAATCCCTTCCTGCTTGAGGGAGATCCCGGGACTGGAGGACGAGGTCATGGCACGGGCGCCGCAGGCGCTGGCGCCGAGCAGCATGTTGATCGAGGCGATTTCACTCTCGGCCTGGATAAAGACCCCGCCTACCTTGGGAAATTCACGAGAGATGTACTCGGGAATATCGCTCTGCGGCGTGATCGGATAACCGAAATAATAACGGCAGCCGGCCTCGATCGCCCCCATGGCTACCGCCTCGTTTCCCTTTACCAGTAGACGTTTTTGCAAAACGACCTCCGAACAACCGGGCACCGCACGCCGACAGCCGTCGCGCGCAGCGCTCCAGGTTGGTTAATTGCGTCAGTTATTTTTTGATTTCCCGAAAAACGGTGATCGCCACATCCGGGCACATCTGGGCACAGAGGGCGCAGGAGGTACACTGCTCGAGGTCTGCTTCGGAAATGACGGCAGGGATGAAACCCTGCCGGTTGATCTTGTCACTCATCTTCACAAGGCCGCGCGGACAGGCGGTGGTACAAAGAGCGCACCCCTTGCAGCGCAATTCATCGATGACTACTTTCGGCACAACGGTATTCCTACCCGACAGATTTCCCGGCACGATTGGCGTCCGGCAGTTTGCTCAACTGTTTGAAATTAGCAAACATGAGCAAATCGAGTCAACGGAAAATTCCACATAAAAAGAGGCGACCCGAACGGGTCGCCTCGGTATGATTGTGAAAAAATATCTACCTGCGAATTAACCGCTGCATCATCTCATGCCCGCGTTCGAGGTAAACGCCGGTTGACCGAGCCTGTTTTTCACTGTAGCCGTTCACCTGGCCGATGGCAGGAAACTCGTTAGCCGAGCCAAAAAGGACATAAGGCACCGGATCGAGGGTGTGGGTCATCTTGCGCACCGGGGTCGGATGGTCGGGAAGGACCAGCACCCGGTAGGCACCGAGCTCCGGCAGGCCGTCGATGACGGTGCCGACCACCTTTTCATCAAAAGCCTCGATGGCCTCGATCTTGTCCTTGAGGTTTCCGGCATGGGCCGCCTCGTCGGGCGCCTCGACATGCAGGTAGACGAAATCCCGTGTCTTCAGGGCCTCAAGCGCCGCTTCGGCCTTGCCGACGTAATTGGTGTCGATGTAACCGGTGGCCCCGGGAACATTGATCACATCAAGACCGGCACAGACGCCGATCCCCTTGATCAGGTCGACGGCCGAGATAACCGCGCCGGAAACACCGAATTTCTCCTGCATCGACTCCATGTGCGGCGCCCGACCGTGCCCCCACAGCCAGATGGAGTTGGCCGGCAGCTTGCCGGCCTGCTCACGGCGCCGATTGACCGGGTGGTGCTTGAACAGCATCTGGGACGAGGTCATCAGGTTGATCAGTAGGTCGGCCCCGTCCCCCTGGGGCAGGTCGTTCTCGATGCTCTGATGGGTCAGGTCGTGCGGCGGCGTGAACTTCAGCTGGTCGCGTCCCCCCTTCCACACCATCAGGTGCCGATAGGAGACCCCGGGATAAAAACGGAATTCGTCGCCGCCGAACTCTTCCTGCAGGGCGTCGACCAGCTCCCGAGCTTCCTCCGTGGTGATATGGTCGGCCGAGAAGTCTTCCATGTACAGCTTGCCGTAATGGGGCAGCAGGGTCACCAGGTTGAGGCGAAAAGCCACGTCATCCGGGGCAAGATCGACCCCCATGCTGGCGGCCTCCAGGGGAGAACGCCCGCTGTAGCAGGCAGCCGGGTCATAGCCGAAGACCGACAGGTTGGCCACGTCGCTGCCCGGGTGGTACCCCGCAGGGACCGTCTCCATCATGCCGGTTTCCCCGGACCTGGCCAAAGCGTCCATGCGCGGCGTCCTGGCATGCTCGAGAGGGGTTTTCCCGCCCAGTTCCTCGAGCGGTTCGTCGGCCATGCCATCGCCCAGCAAAACAATATACTTCATGATCTCCTCGTATGAATCGGCAGCATCAACCGCGAGGATGGCACTGCTCGTGAATTTTACGCAAACGTTCCCGCGTCACATGGGTGTAGATCTGGGTCGTCGAAATATCCGCATGCCCCAGCATGGTCTGCACCGAGCGCAGGTCCGCGCCGTTTTCCAGCAGGTGAGTGGCAAAAGAATGCCGCAGCGTATGCGGCGAGATGTCCTTGAGTATGCCCGCCTCCAGGGCGCGGCGTTTAATAATCTTCCAGAAGCCCTGCCGTGTCAACCCCCTGCCGGCCCGGTTGAGAAAAATCTGCGGAACCCCCAGGTCTTTGTCGAGGGCTGGCCGTCCGTGAGCCAGGTAAAGGCGCAATTCGTCGCTGGCCGCATCGCCCAAAGGAACGATCCGCTGCTTGCTGCGCTTTCCGAAAGCCATCAGGTAACCGACATCGAGCTGCAGGTCGCGCTGGCGCAGACCGACCAGTTCGGACACCCTCAGGCCGGTGGCGTAGAGCACTTCAAACATGGCCCGGTCGCGCTGGCTGAGGGGATCGTCACCGCAAGGTGCGGCCAGCAATCGATCGACTTCGGCCAACGAAAGGGTATGCGGGAGCGAACGGACATTCTTCGGCGCCTCGATCAGCGAGGTCGGGTTGTTCGCCGCAACCCCTTCGGCCAGCAGAAATTTGTGAAACATGCGCAGCGACACCAGCGCCCGGGCCCGGCTGCGCGGCGAAAGCCCGTCCTGCTTGAGCCTGGTCAGAAAACGCAATACCGTTGCCGGGGTTACCTGGCCGGGGGTCGAAATGCCCTCGTCGCCGAGAAACCCGACATAGCGGGCCAGATCGCGCCCGTAGGCATCAAGGGTGTTCGCGGCCAGACCTTTCTCCACGAGGATAAAGCTCAGAAATTGGTCAAGGAATGCGTCCACAGCAACCCGTTTTTACGCAACAATTTACCTACTTGTCATCAGGGGAAAGTTCGTCGAGACCGGCCAGCAGGCGCTTGCGTAAATCCTCGAGTTTATCCTTGAACAGCACCTTCTGGCCGAAGATATCCTGCACGTAAAAGGTGTCGGAAACCTGGTCGACCTTGGTGGAAATCTTGGCGACCCCGATGTACAGACCAAGCTCCTTGATCGTCTTGGTGATCTGGTACAGCACGCCGACCTGGTCCTGCGCATAGATATCGATGACGGTGTATTCGTCAGAAACCTCGTTGTCGATCTCCACCCGGTTGGAAAACTTCGGGCGCGGCCGGCTGGGCATGAGGCTGGAACGGTGCCGCTTATTAACCAGTTCATCGACCCGCACCCGCCCCTGGATGACGGAGACCAGGTCATCTTCGACCTTGCGCCACTTGACATCGCTTTCGATGATGTCGCCCGAGGCGCTGCTGACCTGCAGCACGTCGATGGCGATGCCGTTGTTCAGGGTGTTGATCTGGGCGCCGAGGATGTTGATCCCGTTGGCCGCCAGCACCCCGGTGATCTTGGAAAAGAGGCCGGGAATATCGACGGTAGAGATGGAGAGCTGGGAATACCTGCCCTGGGGCTCATGCTCGACCTTCATGGCCAGGGCGCCGTTTTTGCGGCTGAAAAGCAGGCGCAGGTGCTCGGCGATGGTCGCCGAACGATTCGACAGCACGTAGCGGGTGGACATCTCCTTGAGCGCGTCCTGAATCGCCCGTTTGCCGAATTCGTCCTCAAGCAGATCCACCACCTTGCGCTTGCGGTTACGGACCTTTTCCGAGCGCTGCTCGAGCTGGAAGTTGCCCCGCTCGAGCACCTGGTAGGTCTTTTCGTATAATTCCTTGAGCAGAAAGCCCTTCCAGTCGGACCAGACATCGGGACCGACCGCCCTGAGGTCGGCATAGGTCAGCAGGTAGAGCATGTTGAGGTTTTCGCTCATGCCCATGGTCTTGGCGAACTGCATGATGAGCTTGTCGTCGTGCAGGTCACGGCGCTGGGCGATATGGGACATTTCCAGGTGATGGCGCACCAGGAACTCGAGCCGGGCGCTGTCCTCCTTGTTGCGCCCCATGCGCCGGGCGATGGTCGGAATCATGTCGGCGCCCTTGTTGCAATGATCCTTCCCCTCCCCCTTGCCGATATCGTGGAGCAGCACCGCCAGCAGCAGCAGGCCGCGCTTCTCGATGTCGTTGGCCACCTTGGTCAACAGGGGATCCTTCTCCCGGTAGACTCCCAGCCAGAGCTTGGCGATTTCTTCAACGGCGAACAGCGAATGGATATCCACCGTATAGATGTGGTAGGCATCGTGCTGAACCTTGCAGAAGATCCGGCCGAATTCGGGGATAAACCGGTTGAGAACCTGCAGGTGATGCATGTCCTTGAGGGTTTCCGTCATCCCCTGGGGCTGCCTGAGGATGGTAAGAAAGCCTTCGTTCATGGCTTTGGAACGGCGGACACGGTCATTAATCAGGGGCAGGCTGTCGCGAATCAAGCTCTTGAGAGAAACACTCAGCTTCACCCCCTGGCGCTGCGAAAGGACGAAGGCTTTCATGATCCGGGTTGGATCTTTTTCAAAGATATCGTTGCCGGTCGCCCGCAGCTCGCCCCGCAGGATATAGAAGCCGTCATCCACGCTGCGGCGGGTAAAGTAGCCGATGATTTTGCCGCCCGGGTCGCTTATTTGCACCGCCTTGTTGATCAGGCTCGAGGCGATGTGTTCGGTCTCGGTGGCATGGGAATAGAAATCCTGCATGTACTGCTCGACGGCCAGGGCCCTGCGATTGTCGACATAGCCGAGAAACTGGGCAATCTTTTCCTGGTGATCGAAATAAACCTGGTCGTTTTTCCGGTTCGACAGAAAATGGAGTTCATTGCGAATCCGCCAGAGGTAATCGAGCGCGTCCTCGAAGGCCCTTCCTTCCTGCTCGTTGATGACCCCCTTGATGATCAGTTCACGCAGGCTGCGGGCCTTGAACTTGACCCGGGCCACCCATAATGCGGTGTGCAGGTCGCGCAGTCCGCCCTCGCCTTCCTTGATATTGGGTTCGAGCAGAAAAACCGACGACCCGTACTTGCGCAGGCGGCGGTCGTTCTCTTCCATTTTCTCGCGGATAAAACCCCGGGTGTTCTGGGCCAGAACCGTCTGAAAGACGCTGCGGTCATACTGGCTGTACAGCTCCTCGTCGCCAACCAGCAGGCGCGAATCAAGCAGAGCCGTCCGCGCAGTGATATCCTTGGCCGCCATATCCAGGCAGTCTTTTTCAGTGCGGACGCTGTAACCGATTTCCAGCCCGAGATCCCAGAGCAGGTAAAGCATGCGCTCGGAAAGGCGCTCGGCAAAGGGCTGGTCCTTGCCGCTGTAATAAAACATGATGTCGATGTCTGAATTGGGATTCAGCTCCCCACGGCCATAACCGCCGATGGCGATCAGGGCACAGGAGCCGACCTCCTCGCGGGGGATGTCCGCCAGGATACTCCGGTAGAGATTACGGATCAGGGTATCGAACATCGACGTCAGGCTGCCGACGACCTGGTGGCCGGAAGCCCCGCCGCGGTGGTCCTTGAGAATCAGCTCCCGGTGATGTTCGAGGTAGGCGCGGGCGCCTTCCAAAAGCAGGCGGCGCCGTTCATCATAGGGGATGGCCGGATCGGTCAGGAGCTCGCGGGAAAAAAAAGTCGGCGTCTGTGGCATAGATTCAAGGGTCATTTGTTTGCGATCAGCTTGAGGTCAGTAGCATAATTGCGGACTCCCTTGACGATGGCGGCACTGGTCTTTTCCTTAAACTTGGAGGTGGCCAGCCGGGATTCCTCACGATGATTGCTGATAAACGCGGCCTCGACCAGCACCGAGGGCATGGTGGCGCCAACCAGCACGTAAAACGGCCCCTGTCGTACACCGAGGTCGCGGATGTCAGAATAGTGCCGCCTGAGGTCATCGACCATGGCTTTTTGAATCTCCGCCGCAAGGCGGCTCGATTCGTTGATCTTGGAATTGGCCATCAGGTCGAAGAGAATCAGCTCGAGATCGCCAACCTGCTTGAGCGAGGTCCCGTTTTCACGGGCCGCCACCGCCGCGGCCTTGTCGTTTTTCGAAAAGTTGAGGTAATAGGTTTCCACGCCGTAGGCCTCGCGGTTTTTGGCTGCGTTGGCATGAATGGAGATAAACAGGTCGGCGCCGACCTTGTTGGCGATCGCCGTGCGTTCCTCCAGGGGGAGATAAACGTCGCGGTCGCGGGTCAAAATCACCTCGCAGCCGATTTCGGCCTCCAGCTGCTTTTTCAACTGCCGGGCCATGGCCAAAGTAACATCCTTTTCAAGCAGCCCGCTGGGTCCGACGGCCCCCGGATCCTTGCCGCCATGACCGGCGTCGACGACAATGCGACGCAATCCCGGATGGCTGCTGACGGCCGGGATGTTCACCTTCAACGGCGCCTCGACCGGAGCCTTATCGAGAACCCTGGCGATACCGTCCTTGGTCTCCGGCGGCCGGGAACGGATTTCCGGCACCTGCGAGGAGAGCGCGGGCGCTCCCTCACCGAGCACGTCGATGACAATGCGAAAAGGATCCTGCAGCGGAAAGACCTTATAGTTATTGAAGCTGACCAGGTCGAGCACCACCCGCACGGTCGAATCATCATAGCGTCCGGACCGCACCTGGCGGAGCAGGCCGTCCTGCACCAGGGTTTTTTCCGTCAGCCCGGCCGCCGGAACGGTTTTCTTGATGTCAACGTAGATCCGGGGATCGGCCCCCTCCTTCGGATTCGCCGGAAGAAAATTGGCGCTGAATTCGGCGGCCCCCTCGAGGTCCATGACCACCCGGGTATACCCGGGGTTGGACCAGAGCCGGATTCCGGTCAACACCGCTTCCCCCGCTTTGGCAACTGGCGCAGGCGGGCTGACCTCCGGTGCCGGCAGGGCTTTGGGCGCCGGAGCGTACGCCACCAGCGAAACAGCCCGGCCCTTCGCTTTGGCCAGCATGTCACCGCTCGGGTAACGATCGACGATCGCCTGGTAGCGCACAAAAGCCTCGGCCTTGGACTCGAGAATCGCCTCGTAAATCTGGGCCGATTCGAACAGGGCATCGTCAGCCAGCGAGTTTCTGGGATAGGATTGCGTCAGCCGGTCGTAATATTCCGTCGCCCTCCGGGCATCCGATGACACCCGGGAGACATCGTACAGGCCGCGGCAGGCGCGTGCGGCCATGTACAGCCCGTCGGGTGCCCTGCTGCTGTCGGGATACCGGTCGACAACGGCCATGAAGGCGCCGATGACCGCTTCCCAGTTATCCCGGTACAGCTGCTTCTTGGCCGAATTAATCAACGATTGATAGTTGTCCTTGGCTTTCAGGTAGGCCGCATCGGAACCGTCGGCGAGCGCCGGCAGGGGCGTCAGCAAAAGCAGCAGCAAAGCTATTGTGCGAAACAATTTCATTCGTTACACCAAGGTTTTCAGCTCGTCGAGCAGGTTCAGGGCTTCCAGCGGGGTCAACACGCTGATATCGATATCGGCAAGCTTGAGCCGAAGCGCATCGGGCGCTGATTCGAACAACGACATCTGCGGTGACGACAGAGGCTTTTTCCGGGTCTTGCTGCGAGCCAGGCGCGGTTCACCCTCACTTTCAAATTCACCGGACTCGAGATTTTTGAGCACTTCCCGGGCCCGCTCGATGACCGGCTGCGGCAACCCGGCCAGGCGGGCGACCTGGATGCCGTAGGAGTGGCTGGCGCCCCCCTTGACGATTCGCCGCAGAAAAATGATCTGCTCGTTCCATTCCTTGACCGCGATGTTGAAGTTTTTCACCCGCTCGCGGGTCAGGGCCAGGTCGATCAGCTCGTGGTAGTGGGTTGCGAACAGGGTCTTGGCCGCCACCGCCGCATTATCATGCAAATATTCGGCCACCGCCCAGGCGATACTGAGGCCGTCGAAAGTCGAGGTGCCGCGGCCGATTTCGTCAAGAATGATAAGGCTACGGGGGGTAGCATGATGCAGAATATTGGCGGCTTCGGTCATTTCGACCATGAAGGTCGATTGGCCCCGGGCCAGGTTGTCGCTGGCGCCGACCCGGGTGAAAATTCGGTCAACCACGCCGATGCGAGCGGCTTTTGCCGGCACCAGGCTGCCCATCTGCGCCATCAGGGTGATCAGGGCCACCTGGCGCATGAAGGTCGACTTGCCGGCCATGTTGGGGCCGGTAATGATCAGGATCTGGTTTTCCCGGGTATCCATGCCCAGGTCGTTGGGGACGAATCGCTCGGACAGGCTCATCGCCTCGATCACCGGGTGACGCCCCTCGCTGATGACCAGGTCGCCGCTGTCGTCCATCTCGGGGCAGACATAGTTGCGGTCGTGGGCCAGGTCGGCCAGACCGGTGAAGACGTCGATTTCGGCCAGGGCATCCGCGGTGGCCTGAATCCGTCCCCCCTGCATCGACACCTGCTGACGGATCTGCTGAAACAGGTCAAACTCGATCTGCACCAGTTTTTCCTCGGCGCCAAGCACCTTTTCCTCATATTCCTTGAGAGCCGGCGTGATGTAGCGCTCGGCGTTGGCCAGGGTCTGCTTGCGCTGGTAATCGTCGGGAACCCGGGCCAGGTGGCTGCGGGTGATCTCGATGTAATAGCCGAAGACCTTGTTGAACCGCACCTTCAGCGACGAGATGCCGGTCCGTTCCTTCTCCTGGCTCTCGAGACGGGCGATCCACCCCTTGCCCTCGCGGCTGATGGCCCGCAGTTCGTCGAGAGCCGGGTCGTAACCGTCGCGGATCAGCCCCCCTTCGCGCAGCACGAAAGGCGGCTCGTCGACAATGCCGCCGCAGATGATCTGCAGAATATCGTCAAGGGGATCAACCGAAGCCCGCAGCGCCTGCAGGCGGGGGCTCTCGCAGAGCGTCAACTGGTCGAGGACCGCGGGAAGCCGCTCCAGAGACGCCCGCAGCGCCACCAGGTCCTTGGCGTTGGCGTGGGCCATGGAAATCTTGCCGTTGAGCCGTTCGAGATCGTAGATCCCGTCAAGGGCGGTTCGCAGGTCGTCGCGCAGCAGACTCTTTTCGACCAGCTCCTGTACCGCGCGATGGCGGTCGCGGATAGCCTCGACCCGGACCAGCGGGTGACTGATCCAGTGCTTGAGCCGGCGACCACCCATGGCGGTGACGGTACGATCGAGCACCCCGAGCAGCGAGCCCTTGCGGCGGCCGTCATGCAGGGTGGCGGTGAGCTCCAGGTTGCGCCGGGTCGCCTCGTCCAGAACCATGTAGTCGCGGGTATGAAAGGTCGTCGGCGGCCGCAGGTGCGAAACCGCCCCCTTCTGGGTCTCGGTCAGATAATAGAGCAGCCCGCCGGCCGCCCGCACCGCCCCGGTCAAACCGGCGCAGCCGAAAGGCTCGAGGGTGGCGCAGCCGAAATAATCGAGCAGGCCGCGTTCGGCCCGATCCGCCTCGAGCACCCATTCCGGCAGCAAGTCGACCCGACGCTCGGCCAGCGGGCCGGCCAGGCTTTTGCGCACCAACTCGCCTTCCTCCCCCTCGGCCAGCAGCACTTCCCTGGGGGCGAAGGTGCTCAATTCACCGCGAACCCCTTCGAGGTCGGCCGCTTCGGTCAGGCGGAATTCGCCGGTGGTGATGTCCAGTACCGCCAGCCCCCAGCGCCCTTCCAGGCCGGCGGCGACGGCCATCAGGTAGTTGTTCTCCTTCGGTTCCAGGGTATCGGTATCGAGCACCAGGCCGGGAGTCACCACCCGCACCACTTCGCGGCGCACGATCCCCTTGGCCTCCCTGGGATCTTCGACCTGCTCGCAGATGGCGACCTTGTAGCCGTTTTCCACCAGTCGGGAGATGTAGGGCTGACAGCTGTGATAGGGGATTCCGCACAGGGGCACCTCTTCGGCGGCTCCCTTGTTGCGCGAGGTCAGGGTGATATCAAGAACACGCGATGCGGTCACCGCATCGTCCATGAACATTTCGTAAAAATCGCCGAGACGGAAGAACAGGATGGCGTCGGAATACTGCTCCTTGATCTCCAGGTACTGGCGCATCATCGGGGTACTGCCGGACATGCGGATAAAAACCTCGTATATATCAGTGAATACTGGTATTTTCCAAGCGTGGCAAAAACGTGCGGAGACCGGGACAGCGGGCTCCGGATTAATTCTGCACATGTTATCAGACCCCCCAGGGCATGTAAACAGTTTCCCGGGGCGCGGCGACAGGAAGACAAGCAAAAGCCTTGACCGGCTCAAGCAGGAATGCTAATAAAGCGCCAGTCAGGAGGCAACATGAGTTCAGCAGACTTTTCGCAGCAGGACATTTTCGCAAAGAATAATTACGACATCCGTTCGCTCGACGACGAGGTCCGCGCCGACGTACTGTGCGGGCGGCTCTTGAAACAGTGCTACCTGTACCTGGTCGAAACCCACGAACTCAGCGCCGCAGAAGCCAGCCGCCTCTGTTACGGGGCCAGCTACTTCCTCTGCGAGTACCTCATCCCCGACCGCCGGGTGAACCTGTTCGACATCACTGCCCAGCTCATTCGCCAATTCGCCGGCAACTGGTACATCATCAAGAACATGGAGCCGAACCTGGCCGAGCTTACCGGCATCCTCGAAGGGGTCATGGCCTTCTACGACTACAGCTGCAGCCTGGGCCTGGTTTCCGGTCAGCAGCTGCAAGAGGTTCAAAGCAGCTGCGCCGACCTGGCCTACTACCAGGGGCGCATTGACAGCTTCTACGCCATCGAAAATGACGGCTATTTCCAATGGAACGCCGACTGCCCACTGAAAAGCTGACCCTTCCGGCCATCGCTGGAGACTGACCCGATGCCACATGCCACCGCCAAAATCAGGGCCGCCCGCGCTTCGATCGCCACCGCCTGCGGGCTGGCCGTTCTCAAGCTGATCACCGGCCTGGCCACCGGCTCGATGGCGGTTCTCGCTTCGGCGGTCGACTCCCTGCTCGACATTCTGATGTCGGGCGTCAATTACCTGGCCATCCGCCAGGCCGATCAGCCTGCCGACCAATCCCATCCTTTCGGGCACGGCAAATACGAAACGGTCGCCACCCTTATCCAGTCGCTCGTCATAACCCTCTCCGGCGCATGGATCATCTTTGAATCGATCCGCCGCCTGCGCGACGGCGTCGAACTGACAGGCCTCGGTGGCGGCATGGCCGTCCTCATGATCAGTACCGCCGCCTCCTTTGCCATCGCCCGCCACCTGCGCAAGGTTGCCAAAGCGACCGATTCTTCGGCGCTGCAGGCCGACTCCCTGCATTTCGCCATGGACGTCTACACCAACCTGGCCCTGCTGGCCGGCCTGGCGCTCATTTCATGGCTGAATCTGCCCTGGCTCGACCCGGCCCTGTCGATCCTGGTCGGCCTCTACATTATCTACGAGGCGGTCAAGCTGCTGAGAAACGGATTGCACGACGTGCTCGATGCGGAACTGCCGGATGGATTGCGCCAGGAGATTGCCGGCCTGATCGAAGCCCACCGGGGCGAGTTGATCGGCTACCACAACCTGCGCACTCGCCGGGCCGGGTCCCAGAAAATCATGGATTTCCACCTGACCGTCTGCAAAGAGCTGACGGTAAAAGAGGCTCACGACATCGCTGACGAACTGGAAAAAAAGATTGAACGGGAAATCCTGGGTTCGGATGTCACCATCCACATCGAACCCTGCCAGCGGTCCGAATGCCCGGGACGGCAGAACTGCCACACGGAAAAATGAAAGGGGGCGCCTGAAGCGCCCCCGGTATGCCTGCCTGAGTTCTTGCCTTATCAACCCTTGCTGCATTCGCGAAAAGTCTTGCGATGGCTAAGCAAAAACTTCGACCTGCAAGGTCTGGTTTTTTTTCGGGGGCGAAGGTCTACCTCAGGCAGGTCGAGGTCCTGAAAAAACACCGTAACGCCGTAGGGCGGGCTTTTTGCGACGCCATCACCCCTTCAACCTGCGCAAATCCTCGATAACCTTGTTGCTGGCCTCACGGCGCTGCTCCATTTCGTCAAAAATCCGTTTGACCATGTCGCTGACCGAGGTCACCGCCACCTCGATGTTCAGGGTGTTGCGTTTCTGCCGCTCGGTGGCCAGAGCCATGTCGTCGGCCATGTTCTTGACTTCCTCGATCGACTGGACGATGTTGCGCGTGCCGTCGGCCTGCTCGGATGAGGCGGTCGTAATCTGGCTGGACATGTCGCCGACCTTTTCGATCGACGAAGTGATCGATTCGACGCTGCGGGCAACCTCCTGGGTGGCGCTGCGGATATCGTGGGTCATATCCATCGCCGTGCCCGCGCTCGCCAGGATCTGGCTAAGGGACTGCTCCATGCCGGTTCCCAGCCCCATCCCCTCTTGAACCAGCTTGCGGGTCTTGGTGATGTGCGCCACCGACTCGCGGGTGTATTCCTGCAGCTCTTCGATGATCCGGGTGATGGCTCCGGTCGACTGGGCGGTCTCCTGCGACAGGTCACGCACCTCTTCGGCGACGACGCCGAATGAGCGCCCGTGCTCGCCAGCCTGGGCGGCGATGATGGCGGCATTCAAGGCCAGCAGGTTGGTCTTCTGGGTCACCTCGGAAATCACCGTGGTAATGGTGTTGATTTCCTCCCCCTTCTGGGACAGCCGATTGATCGTTTTAACCGCGTCTTCAACGGCTTCGGAGATCCCCTGCAGGCCCGAGATAACCCCGACGACCGCGCGCACCCCGCTTTCGGCCTTAGCCTTAACGGCTTCCGACATTTCGTGGGAGCGGGCGCCGCTCTCTTCGACCGATTTGATGGTGGCGGAAATTTCGGTCATGGCCGAGACCGAATTTTCCATGAAATCGGAAAGCTGCACCAGGTTGCTTGAAACCTGGTCAATGGAGACGGAAATTTCCCCGGCCGCGGAGCGGGTCGCATCGACAGCCTCGCGGACGACATCCGCGGCACTGGAAATATCGACGATCGCTTCGGCGGTCGACTCGGTCGCCTCCTTGAGGGAGGCATCGAGACGCGAATGTTCCTTCCGGTTCTTGCTGAACTCGGCGAAGGTGTGTTCCAGCTCGCCGGTCAGGCTCTCGACGGCTTCGAGAAGGTTGAGCTTGTTCAGGGATGAGGCCACCTGGTCGGCAAAGAGTTTAACCGTGTCGACATCGGTGTCATCCAGCTGCTTTTTCTTGGTTTTATTGTCAACCGCAAAAAGACCGGCCACCTCGTCACGCACAATGATCGGGCAGAGAACAAAGTTTTTCGAGCGTAACTGGGAAAGCTCTGAACAGGGGGGCTTGAGATGAAAATCGTCGGGCATCTGGGTGATGTCATCAACCAGAATAATCCGCTTTTCGACAACCGCCTTGTACAGGGCCCCGGAGCGCTCATCCAGGGGGAGCGTGACCCCGGGAACCGAATCGCCGCCGCAGCCGCGGCTGGCCATGAAATCGAACCCGTCGCGGTTGGCGGTCACCATCAGGATGTTGACGCGATCATACCCGAGGATCTCGTGCAGGCCGTTGGCGGCCAGGCGCAGTATTTCCTCGACATTGACCGATTTCTGGATATGGGTATTGATGGAATGGAAATTCTTGATGCTTTTATTCAGGTCTCTGAAGCGGCGCTCAAAAGACTCTTTCTGCTCTGCCACGACCCGGTTGAGTTTATCGAGGCTGAGTGCCCGTTCGAGAACCTGCTGCGCACCGCGACCGATGAGGAAACCCGTTACCCCCAGCACCACGGCCGTCCCCGCCCCCATGTAGAGGAACAGGGCCAGGCTTTCGCCGGAACGAAGGATATCGCCCTTCACCTGCGCCCAGAGTCCCTGCCCTTCCTGCCAGAACAGCAGCAGGCGCAGCACCTGCCAACCGATCGGGGCGCTGATCCCAAGACAAAGACCACTGATGCCGAATAGCCAGCTACGGTTAATGCGAGTCGCCGTGTTGCCTGAGCTCATTCTCTATCCCCCTGAAGTAACGGCCTGTTTTCGTAATCCATGTGACACCGGGTGGACCGCTTGTCAGCCTAGCCAGCCACCCCTGACAGGTCAAGAAAAATCTACCGTTTCCTATAACGATCTGCCTCCCCGGCTGTCCCGGACCAACCGAATCGCGGGTGCTCCGATAATCCGATAATGAAGGTGACGCCGAATTCAATTCAAGACCATGCCGGCCGCGCCCAGGATGCCTGCGTCATCGCCGAGTTCGCCGCGAACAATCTGCAGCCGTCGCCCGGATACCTCGAAAGCCCGCTGCCGGATTTCCTCTGACACCAGCGGCAGCATCAGGTCGAAGCTTTCACTGGCGCCTCCGGTAACGACTGCTCCGTCGAGATTGAGCAGGTTGGCCACCCCGGCCAGGGCCTGGCCGAGTGCGCGGCCGGCTTCTGCAAAGACCGCCAGGGCAAGCGCGTCGCCGCTGCGGGCCGCCGCGGCGACTTCAAGACTGGTCAGATCAGCCGCAGCCAGTTCAGCCAGCGAGCTCTTCTGCCCGGCCGCCAATCGTTCAAGAACAGCAAGCACTATGCCACGAGCCGAAGCGTACTGCTCCAGGCAGCCCCGGTTTCCGCAGCCGCAGGGACGTCCCTCCGGCACCACGGTCAGATGCCCGATTTCGCCGGCCGCCCCGTCGGCACCGGCCCAGATCCGGCGATCGAGCACCAGGCCGCCGCCGACTCCGGTACCGAGCGTCACCGTCAGAAAAGACGAAAAGCTGCGGCCGGCCCCGAACAGCGCTTCTCCCCAGCAGATCGCGTTGGCGTCATTAATCACTACCGTCGGCAGGTCAAGTCGGTCAGCAAGGTCAGCCGCCAGGTCCTGCCCGTTGAGCTCGGGAAGATTTGGCGAAACCCGTACCCTCCCTTCCCGGCTGATGATGCCGGGGGCGCCCATGCCGACGGCAGAAACCCGCATGCCGCGGGCACGCGAGTCGTCGAGCAGGCGCCCGCAGAGCTCGGCGAGAGTCGCCAGAAAGCCGCTGTAGCCATCCGCCATCCGGGTCGCCACCTTGAGCACATCGCCGGTTCGTCCAGCCGAGGTCACCAGGGCCGCCCGGCAATTGGTGCCGCCAAGATCGATACCGATGGCTGCTTGCGCCGACCTCACTGTTTCCTCTGTTCGGTGGCGATGGCCAGCTTGGAAAAACCGGCGACCTTGGCCAGGTCCATCAGCTCAACAACCTGGCCGTGCCGGGCCTCCTTGTCGGCAAGAAGCAGAAAAATCATCTTGTCGGCCCGACTGCCGTACCCTTGCAGATGGCGTTTCAGCGCCTCGGTAGACATCGCCGTCTCACCAAGGAATATCTCGCCTTTTTTTGACAGGTAGATCTTGATTTCTTCAGGTTCCTTATCAGCCACCTGGGTGGAAGATTCAGGAAGCTTGATGGAGAGGCCGGGCGTTTCTATGAACGTTGTTGAAATCATGAAGAAAATCAACAGCAGAAAAACGACGTCAACCATCGGGGTCAAGTCGACTTTCGGCTCATCACGCCGTTTGCGCAGGAAGGCCATGCGTCAGGCACCCAGCAGATCGACTAAACGCAGGGAATATTCTTCGAGGTCGAGGGCGATCCGGTCGACCCGGCTGGAAAGGTACTTGTGCAGCAGGATCGTGGGGATGGCAACCGCCAGGCCGGCCGCCGTCGTGATCAATGCCTGGGAGATGCCGCCGCCGAGGGTGGCGGGGGTTCCGGCACCAAGGGTCGCGATCACGGTGAAGGCATCGATCATGCCGAGCACGGTCCCCAGCAGACCAAGCAGGGGCGAAATCGTAGCGATCGTCCCCATCAGACCGAGATACTTCTCAAGGGGCGCGGTCTCCCGGCTGCCGACTTCTTCTACCACGGTCTTGAGATGATCCCTTGAACGCCCGGTAGAGCGCAGGGCGGCGATAAAAATACGGGCGAGCGGAGAGCCGTTGCGCTGGCAGACCACCAGCGCTTCGTCGATATGGCGATTGGCCGCGAGATTTTCGACTTCACGCACCAGGCGATCGGTTCCGCTGAGAATGCGGTAAAAAGTCCATAACCGCTCGAGAAATATGGCCAGGGCCATGATCGAGCAGAGCAGGATCGGGTACATGAGGGGTCCGCCTTTTTGAAATATTTCCAGCATGAACCGTCCAGCCTTTCATTGGAGAATAAAAAGAAGCCAAAATCGCCTAATATTATTCTGTTTTGTAACGGGAATCAAGGGATGGATGAGAATAAATGAGGATCCACGAAAAAGAGCGCTCATTCAGAGGGGCAGCTTCGCTGCGGCGGCAGATGGAATGCCGGATAAGGACAACTCCGCTGCCGGCATTTCAGTCGATCGCGATAATGCGACCTTCGATAGATTCGCCGACATCCAGGATTCCGATCGTATGAACCGGCTCGCCGCGCCGGTCGGCAGCGCTCCCCGGGTTGAACAGCAAAACCCCCTGGGTACGCCGACAGGCGGGAACATGGCTGTGTCCGTACACCAGGCAGTCGAGGGACAGACCGTGAAAGTCCTGGAGCAAGCGCTGCTCCAGCGTTGCCGGAGATCCCCAGCCATGCACCAGGCCGATCCTAAAGCCCTCCACGGTGAGAATCCTCCGGAGCGGGGCTTCCCCCAGGGGGGAATCCATATTGCCGCGCACCGCATGCACGGGCAGCCCGTCGAACAGGTCGAGGAAAGCCGGGTTGACGACATCGCCGGCATGCAGAAGCATGTCGATATCTGCGAACCAGTTGTCGAGCAGCATCTCTGCCAGCCTGGCCCCCTGCTTCAAATCATGAATATGGGTATCTGAAATAACGCCAATTTTCATCATGGTTAAAATGTACCACAAGGATTCAGAAAAAAAAACATTCTCTGCGGGTCGTTTTTTTAATCTTTAAAAAGCATGAAACAACTTTCTTAAAAAGGAAACAGCTTTTGTATGGCGGATAACCAACCATCTATGGCGAAAATCGGCCCACCTTTTCCATGGAATTGATATTTACAGTAATTTCAACCACAAATCACCTGAACAGCCGATCACCGCAAAAGACCCAACCATCAGCGGTTCACCTGGAAAGGGCGCCAAAACCGGGCCCTTGGCATTGCTCTTGCTCCAACGATCAATAAAGCAAAAAAAATTAAACAGGGTTTGATATCCGCTCTTTATTCTTGACAGAGTGTCCTCCTTGGCCCTATCTTAATATTTACTGTAACTAAAATTATTCCTGATCACTTCGCCGTCCCGATCCGGACTTGATTAATAAAATAACGTCTCAACCACTGGAAACCCGATTTTTATCGGGTATTTTTAAAGACTGTACACATTGCGAATCTATAGGGAGACTGCAAACATGTCAAAAAAACAAGAAGCCCTGGATTATCACAGTTCAGGTCGTAAAGGAAAAATCGAAGTCATCACCACCAAGCCCTGCGCCACCAGCCGCGACCTGTCCCTTGCCTACAGCCCCGGCGTTGCCGAGCCCTGCCTGGAGATCGAAAAGAACCCGGACATGGCGTACGAATATACCGCCAAGGGGAACCTGGTCGCGGTCGTCTCCAACGGCACGGCCGTTCTCGGCCTCGGCGACATCGGCGCCATGGCCGGCAAACCGGTCATGGAGGGCAAAGGGGTGCTTTTCAAACGGTTCGCCGACATCGACGTCTTCGACCTCGAGCTGAACACCACGGATCCCGCCGACATCATCAAGTTCTGTGAGCTCCTCGAACCGACCGTCGGGGGAATCAACCTCGAAGACATCAAGGCGCCGGATTGCTTCATCATCGAGCAAACCTTGCGAGAGAAGCTGAACATCCCCGTGTTCCATGACGATCAACACGGGACAGCCATCATCGGTGCCGCCGGATTCCTGAACGCACTCGAGCTCACCAACCGGAACATCGGAGACATATCCGTGGTGTTCATCGGGGCGGGCGCCGCCGGGATTGCCACCGCCCGGTTCTTTCGAGGGCTCGGCGTGCGCCCCGAGCACATCCTCATGTGCGACAGCCGAGGCGTCCTCCACGCCGATCGAACTGATCTCTCACCGACCAAGTCGGAGTTCGCCCGCAGCACGGACAAGCGGACGCTCGAAGACGCCC
>NZ_JBFHGD010000043.1:0-18898 GCF_041583255.1 Trichloromonas sp.
CATCGAGTACGTGCGCGCCGCCATCGCCAAGGGGCTTGATATCGACGCCTTCGCGCCGCGGCTCTCCTTCTTCTTCGCCATCGGCATGAACTTCTTCATGGAGGCCTCCAAGCTGCGCGCCGCCCGCTACCTCTGGGCGAAGCTGATGAAGCAGTTCGACCCGAAGAACCCCAAGTCGAGCATGCTGCGCACCCACTGCCAGACCTCGGGCTGGAGCCTCACCGAGCAGGATCCCTACAACAACGTCATCCGCACCACCCTCGAGGCGCTGGCCGCGGTGCTCGGCGGAACCCAGTCGCTGCATACCAATGCGCTGGATGAGGCCATCGCCCTGCCCACTGACCAGAGCGCCCGTATCGCCCGCAACACCCAGCTGGTGATCCAGGAAGAGTCCGGGGTCTGCAACGTGGTTGACCCGCTGGGCGGCTCTTATTATGTCGAATCGCTGACGGCGGCGCTGATCGAGGAGGCGCAGAAGATTCTCGACGAGATCGAGGCTCTCGGCGGCATGACCAAGGCCATCGAATCGGGGATGCCCAAGCTGCGCATCGAGGAGTCGGCGGCCAAGAAGCAGGCTGCCATCGATTCCGGACGCGACGTCATCGTCGGGGTCAACAAGTACAAGCTGGCCAAAGAAGACCCTATCGAAGTGCTCGATATCGACAACACCGCGGTACGCGAATCGCAGATTGCCCGTCTCAACAAGATGCGGGCCGAGCGCGACGAATCGGCCTGCCGGCAGGCTCTTGCGGCGATCACCAGGGCGTGCGAAAATAAGAGCGCAAACCTGCTCGACCTGTGCGTCAACGCCGCTCGTCAGCGGGCTTCGGTCGGCGAGATCTCCGACGCGATGGAAACTGTTTTTGGTCGTCACCGGGCAGAAATCAAGCTGGTATCGGGAGCCTATGGATCCGTGGTCGAATCAGATAAGGATTTTGCAGAGCTGAAGAAGCGGATCGACGACTTCGCCGCCAAGGAAGGTCGCCGGCCGCGCATCCTCATTGCCAAGATGGGTCAGGACGGCCACGATCGCGGGGCCAAGGTGGTCGCGACGGCCTACGCCGATGCCGGGTACGACGTCGATGTCGGCCCGCTCTTCCAGACCCCGGAAGAAGCGGCCAAGATGGCGGTCGAAAACGATGTCCACGTGGTCGGCGTCTCCAGTCTCGCCGCCGGGCACAAGACCCTGGTGCCGCAGCTGGCTGCCGAGCTGAAAAAACTCGGGGCCGATGACATCGCCATCGTTTGCGGCGGGGTTATTCCGCGGCAGGATTACGATGCCCTTTATGCGGCGGGGGCCGCCAAGATCTTCGGGCCCGGCACCCCGATTACCCTGTCGGCCGGTCAGACCCTCGATGCCATCGAGGAAAAACGCAAATAGCCTGAGCGAAAACGGCGGGCCTCAGGGTCCGCCGTTTTCGCTTGAAAAAGGATTTCAGAAGACCCTCGGGCGGACCAGGCATCGCCCCTGCATTGAAATTTTTCCAGAGGTTTTTTTGTTTAAAATTCACGATATCGCCGAAGGGGTGCAAAAAGGCCAGCTGCGCGCATTGGCCAAGGCCATTACCCTGATCGAAAGCCGCAACGTCGACCACTCTCTGGCGGCCACCGCTCTCCTTGATGAACTCCTCCCCCGCTCGGGGAACTCCATCCGCATCGGCATCTCCGGGGTCCCCGGCGTCGGCAAGAGCACCTTCATCGAAGCGCTCGGGCTGCACCTGACCGGCCTCGGCCACAGGGTTGCGGTGCTGGCCGTCGATCCGAGCTCCCAGCTTACCGGCGGCAGCATCCTCGGCGACAAGACCCGCATGGAACTGCTGTCCCGCGACCCCAATGCCTTCATCCGCCCGTCTCCATCCGGCAGCACCCTGGGCGGGGTCGCCCGCAAGACCCGTGAAACCATGCTCCTGTGCGAGGCTGGCGGCTACGATGTGGTCATTGTCGAAACCGTCGGGGTCGGCCAGTCGGAAATCACCGTCGCCTCGATGGTCGATTTTTTCATGCTGCTGCAGCTCCCCGGCGCCGGTGACGAGCTGCAGGGGATCAAGAAGGGGGTCATGGAAATTGCCGACGCCATCCTCATCAACAAGGCCGAGGGGGATAACCGCCCCCGGGCGGAGTTGGCCCGTCAGCAGTATGTCAACGCCCTGCATCTGATCAAGCCGAAAAGCGCCAACTGGCAGGTGCCGGCCCTGCTCTGCAGCGCCCTGCACGGCCAGGGGATCGATGGGGCCTGGCAGGCTGTGCTTGCTTTTCGAACCGCCATGATGGCCAGCGGTGAATTCGAGAAAAAACGGAGGCTGCAGGCCGCCGACTGGATGTGGACCCTGGTGATGGACGATCTCAAGGAATTGTTCCTGCGCGACCGCAATGTCGAGGCGCTGCTCGGGCCGGTTCAGGAGGCCGTCGATGCCGGCCTCACCACCCCGAGCGCGGCAGCCAGGCGCCTGTTGAACGCCTTCAAGCGGGGGATGTAGGGGCGATTCCCGTGCTTGGCCAGCTGTGTCTTTGCCCTGTTTTTTTCCTGGTATGTCTTTTTGCTGTTTCCAAATATTTGCCTAACATTCCGGAGCTAACATGACCGACAAGATTAACCATGTGGGTATCGCGGTAAAGAACCTTGAGGCGTCCATCCCCTTTTACCGGGACGTTCTGGGGATGGTCTTTGAAGGGACCGAAGAGGTGGCCGAACAGAAGGTTCGGGTCGCTTTTCTCGCGGTAGGCGAAAGCCGGATCGAGCTGCTCGAGCCGACCGCTGAGGATTCGCCCGTAGCCAGGTTTCTGGAGAAAAACGGCGAAGGTGTACATCACCTTGCCTACCAGGTCGAGGATATCGAGGCGACCCTGGAGAAGCTCAAGTCCGCGGGCGTTCGCCTGATCGATGAAAAGCCCCGTCGAGGGGCCCACCACAGCTTGATCGCCTTTCTGCACCCGAAGGCGACCGGTGGAGTTCTTACTGAAATATGCCAGGCCGTGAAGTAAAACAAAACAATGTTATTAGTGAAGCTATTGGCATAAAGTGGCGCAATACCAGTGCCTTGCGCCTGTCTGTTTATTTTTGTCTTGACTTTGTGTTGTATGAAAATATACTGACACCTCATTTGGTAAAACAGCAAGTCGGTTCAGTTGTCTTGACTTGATGGTGATGGTTGGTACACTGAACGGCGGAACCTTCATTGCTGTTTCCTACCAGAGGAGTTCGTATGATGAAAGCACTTCGTGCAAGTTTGCTGGCCCTGGTTTTTCTGGCCGTAACGTCACTGTCGGTCTGTGCGGTCGAGACCGGCGAGTCTCCCCCCGATATTCAGCTCAAAGATATGGATGGTCAGGATTTCAAGCTGTCCGATCATAAGGGGGAGTTGATTATCCTGAAACTGGCGACGACCTGGTGCCCGACCTGCCGCCAGCAGAGCGCTGAATTCCACGAAATCGAGGCGTTTCTCAAGGAAGAAAATATCCGCATCGTCGAGGTTTTTCTGCAGGATTCGGAAAAGATGGTGCAGGAATATCTGGCTGGCGAGAAATTCGAGTCGCCGTTCAATGTCATGATCGATGACGGTCAGGCGCTGAAAGCCTACAACGTCTATCTGATTCCGCGTGTCATCCTGATCGATCGCGATTTTCGCGTGATGCGCGATGGCAACATCCTGACCGCACAGCAGATCGTGTCCGAGTTTGAAAAGGCTCCGGCAAAGCCGGTTGTCGGCGGCGAGCGTTGATGCCGTTGCGCCCTGTGCCGGGCGGTGCTGGTGAATTGCCAAAATAATTGACCTTGCTCGGATAAAAAGATATAACCGGGGTGGCTTAATGGTTTCAAATGTGTTCTTTTTCGTGGATGATCGGCAACAGTGTGGCAGAAGTTCTACAGTTTAAAAAAGGCAATGAAACATAGTTTCCGCTGATATTTATGTGTAAGTTGTTGGAAATAATGGCCTTATTTGGTTTGCAGGCGGGGCAGTGCTGTTTTAGTCAAGGTTGGCATTGTCCTTGCGAAGTAAAAGGTGTTTGTTTTTTCCTTCATTACCATGTAGAAGGCCAACACCTGGATTATCTTTACTAACTGACTGAAAACGAAAGGAGGTGAAAGGTATGAAGAAACTGGTAACTCTGTTGATGGTGATGGTGCTGGCCGTTTCGCTTTCGGCTTGCGCAACGACTAAAGGTGGTGCAGCCAAGATCAAGTGCCCTGCTTGTGGCTACGAGTTCGACGGTCCCGTTCAGTAGGCAGCAACATTTATCCCTTGGTAGTTCCGCTGCGGAACTGGGGACGTGGGGTTGATCCCGCAAGAAGAAAATGCCAAATTTTTATTCGGGAGGCAAAAGTGAGCAAGATGAAAATAGCAGTGGCGACCCTGGTCGCTGTGGCCCTGGCGGCCCCCGCCATGGCTTTCGATGTCAAGTGGAGCGGTGACTTCAACAACCGCTTCTCCGTTATTACCGATTCCTCTCTGTTCACCAACAGCGGTATTTCCAGCGACACGACCAATTATTACAATGTGTCCGATGGGGTAAAGGCCCGTAATTTCAAGAAAAACGAAGGCGACAGCGATTTCTTCGGCGACATCAAGTATCGTGCCATGCTGACTGCGGCCGACGACGACAAGAAGGTCAAGGGCGTGTTGGGCTTCGAGTTCGGATCCCGTAAATACGGCGCCACCGGTGCAGACTTCGGCGGCGACGACAACGTCTTTGAGCTGCAGTACGCCTACACCGACTTCGAAGTGCCTTTCGACAACGCTGCCCGTTTGTCCGTCGGTCTGCAGCCGGTTGGCTACAACAAGTTCGTCTGGTCTGACAACGCCGGCGGCGTCAAGTACTCGGCGACCCGTGGCGACCTCTCCTACAGCCTCGGCTGGTTCCGCGATGAGGTATCGGCTGCTTTTACCGACGAAGACAAGAATAACTACGACGACGTCTATGGCCTCGATGTGGTTTACAAGGTCTCCGCCGATTTGAGGCTGAACGCTTTTGTCATGTACGCTGAGCAGGGCCAGGAATCCTATACTATTACCGCCGCAAAGGGGCCTTATGCTCCTGGTGTGTTTAACCCCACCACTGGGGTAACTGCTGCGCCTGTTGCTGCTACACCCGCACTCACCGCCGAACTCCAGGACAAGGAAATCTGGTATGGCGTTGCGGCTGACGCCCAGGCCGGCCCCATTTTCCTCGGCGGTACCTTCATCTACCTGGACGGCACCGTGGATGGCGAAACCTCCACTGGCGACAACGTCGCCCTCGACCGCTCGGCTTACCTGTTCAACGGTGAAGTGTCTACCAAGATCGACGCCGCTAAAATCAAGCTTGGCTATCTGTATGCCAGCGGTGATGATAACGACGACGACAACAAGCTCGAGAACTTCGACTCCATCGACGTTTTCACCGGTGGCTTCGGCAGTGCCGTGCTTTTCGCCAACCTGGCTGACGACAATGCCCCGATCAACAGCTGGTACGTGATGGACAAGGGTCTCAGCCTGCTGTACCTCGGCGGTGACATTGACCTGAACGACAAGGCTTCGGTCGGCGCCAGCTACCTGTGGTGGAACACCGCTCAGGGTATTGACGGAGAAGATGCTGGCGGCAGGGGCGATACCGAACTCGGTCATGAACTTGCCGTTCGCGGCAGCTACAAGATCGCTACCGGCCTGACCGCTGCGCTCAACGCCGGCTATCTGTGGTCCGGCGCTGCCATGGACGAACTCCAGGGCAAAGAAAATGATGCCGACAACGTTTTCCGTGCTGACGCCGGTTTCCGCTTCAAGTTCTAAGATTGCCGATCTGGCAGTATTGTGGTAAAACAATGGCCGGGCAAATGCCCGGCCATTGTTTTTACTGCCCGATTATTTCTCCCCCTGCCATCTGCTGCAATGTCTATAAAAGGAGTCTGGCCTTATGCGGTTCATTCCACGTCGATTTCGCGTTGCACTCATCATTCTGCTGGTGCAGCTGGTTCCTGCAGCTGCCCTGGCGGGTCTGGCAGAAACTGTAGGCCGTGATTTCAAGCCGCTGGCCGGGGTCGTGGTTATGCCGGTAGACGGCCAATATATTATCGATCTGGATGCCGCCAGCGGTGTCGTCATCGGTGATTTGTTCAGCGTCGTCAAGCCGGGTGCAAACATCATCCACCCCGTAACCGGCGCGGTTCTGGGCAAGCTCGATGAAGTCAAGGCTGTGCTGCAGGTCGTACGGGTCAAGTCGGGTTATTCGTATGTGCGGGCGCTGGACGGCAGCTCCGGCATTGTCAAGGGTGAGACGATCCGCCGTTACGAGAGCCTGCCCGCCACTTTCTGGGACTACACGGGCCAGGGCGAGGCCACCTATGCTGAGCTGAAAAATGCCCTCCCTTCGCTGGAGTGGCAGGACTATCGCCAGTCGCAGGCAAGCCGGCCCGAAAAAGGTGCGGGGCAGGCTGCCGATGCCACGGGCTTGACCTTTGTGTTTAACAATGACCGGCTGCTCGTTCATGGCCCCGACTTTCAGGTGTTGCGCACATACCCTGTGGCTGGCGCCAGTGTTCCGGTTGCCGCGGGCGCTGCTCCGGTCACCTACGCCGAGCCGGTGGCTACGGCCGCACCCAGCAGCCTGGAAGCCCGGCTGCGGGCCCTGGAGCAGCAGGCGGCGCAGAGTCCCGCGATAGCGTCGAGCGGCCCTTACCGGTTGGATGCCGTACCTGCCGCTGGCGGTCTGAGCTTTGAGGCGAGCTTTCCCGGCTATAAAAATGTGGGCAACCTGACGGGCGTGACGGCCATGTCCGATTTTGCCAGAAGCAACGGCCAGTTGCTGCTCGCTGCCACCGACGGCAAGGATATCAAGGTCTACACGGCGGCAGAGGCCCTCAGCCTTGTCGCAGAAGCAGACACCTCGTACATTGCCCAGATTCTGTCGGTGCAATGGTGGCAGCCTGCTGCTGGCAGGATCTATCTGGCCGCCAGTACCTGGAACGGTAGCCGTGTTCAGAGCGCGATTTTTGAGCTGGTTGACGCCCGCCTGGTCTCTGTTGACGAAAATATCGGCTATCTGCTCGGTTCTTTTGACCAGGACGCCGATGGTTCTAATGAATTGTTGATCGCCCAAGGGTATGATGTCAGAGGTTTCTTCGGTAGCAGCTATTACAGGATGGAGCTGGCCGGCGGCAAAGTAACGACCGCCCCACTCGGTTTGGAGCTGCCACGTCGTTTTCCGGTGCAGGGAAGCCTGTTTGCCGATGTGACCGGGGATGGCAAGCTGGAGACGCTCTATATTCGTGACAACCTGCTGTATATCTACCAGGGGGATCGGCAGCTTTACAAATCACCCAAAATCATGGGGGGGAGTCTTTCCATCGCATCCTATGAAACGAATGTGAATAATCCCCGCGACTCTGTTATGGACTATGCTTCTTTTGATGTGCGCCCGGTTGCGGTTGATCTCGATGGCGATGGCATCAAGGAAGTTGTCGCTGTGGCTTCGGAGCGATCGACTCTCAATTCGCCGGGCATCGGTCCGGGGGTGCAGAAGAGCTGGCTGGCTGTGTTCAAGTTCCGTGGCAACATGTTTGTCAAGGGTACCCTGGGGGCCGAGGTGGATACGCCCATCCAGGGGCTCGCAATGGATAAGGATCGAGTCCTGTTCGTTGCAAGTGAGCCCGCTTCACTTCTCGGCGAGGGTGGCGCGAGTCATCTGCTGTCGTACGAACTGACGAAATAAATCCGTTATTTAATAGTAGCGAAAAGGGGGCCCGGTTTTTCCGGGCCCCCTTTTTAATTGGAGGGTAAACAACGGCCGGTCAAGTTGTTTTACTGTTTTTATATTACGGCAAATGACGTAAAATTGACTGAAATTAACCAGGTGGTGCGGTTGGGTTGGCGTTGCATGGTCTGGGCATGGGGTTTGAGGCTGAAATGAAACAACATAAAAGCAATATGTTTGCATATTTAGATAAGAAAAAGATCGCTGATTGTAAAACCCGACAAGTCGCGGGAAAATAGGTACAGAATATGCTCTGTTGATGGTGGATAACACGGGCCATCTTGGCCTTAAGGCAAACCTTTATCGGGGAGGCAAGCAAAGGATGATGAACTGGGGAAAATGGTTAACAGGACTGCTGGCGGTCGCATTACTCGCAGGGTGCGCCGCAACGAAGACGCAAGTGGAGCAGGCGGCAGCCGCGGCGCCGGCCATAGTGGAAAAGAAGGCCGTACCGCAGGATCCCGCTCTGGCTATCAGCACGGCCGAGGTGATGCAGCTGCTGGCCTCTGCCGAAGCCGCCAATTATGTACTGGTCGATGCCCGACCGGAAGTCAAGTTCAATGAAGGGCATGTCCCCGGCGCCTTGAGCATCCCCAAGCCGATGCTTGAGCAAAACCTGGGCAAACTGCCGAAGGAAAAGACCATTGTCTTCTACTGTGGTGGCCTCCATTGCGACCTCAGCCCGCAATCGGCAGAAATCGCCATGAAGAACGGTTTCGAGAAGGTCAAGGTCTGGTATGAAGGCGAACCGGGTTGGGCCAAGGCAGGAAACTACCTCGAGGTCGAACTCCCTTATATCGAAAAACTGGTGACCAAGGGCGGCACCGAGCCGTTCCTGCTGGTGGATTCCCGACCGGCGGTCAAGCACAGCCAGTCGTTCATCCCCCGCTCGGTTTCCATTCCCAAGGCCGAATTCGAACTGAAGAAAGGCTTGCTGCCGGCGGACAAAAGTATCCCGGTCATCTTTTACTGTGGCGGCACCAAGTGCAACCTGAGCCACGAGTCGGCCGAGCTGGCGCTCAAACTCGGTTATGCCAACGTCTCGGTCTTTGCCGCCGGAGAGCCGGCCTGGAAAGAAGCCGGGCTGCCGATGTGGGGTGATCAGGCCAGCGGCGTGGTCGCCAAGCCAAAGGCTGCGGCCGGCGGGCTGCCCGAGTCGATCGCCGTCGATGAATTCAAGAAGCTGATTGCCGAGGGCAAAGTGCAGGCGGTGGATGTCCGTTCGGCAGAGGACTTCGCTGCCGGCCATCTTCTGGGGGCCATTCACATTTACGACGAGGATTTCATTTTCAAGGCCAAGGAATCCGTCGCCAAGTTGCCCAAAGACGGGCGTGTGGTTATGTACTGTTCCACCGGCGGCCGCGCTGGCGGCGCTTACTATGCCGTTCTCGGCGAGTCGGACTACGTCAACAAGCAGAACCTGCAGTACCTCGATAAGACGATCATCATCAATCCTGACGGGGGCTTTGTAATCGAATAGTCGGCCGCGGCTGGTGCTTTTAAAAGCCCCCTCGATTCGAGGGGGCTTTTTTTGTACAAAAAAAGCGGAGAAAAGGTTCTTAAAAAACAGTTGCCGCCATGGCTGCGGCAGGGAATGCTGGTATCTTTATAGAGTTGCAGAAAAAGGTTGCGCAGGCTGCGCAAGAGCCGTACAAAGAGCGGTGCTTGAAAATGTGCAATATCCGAGGAGAAGTCATGTCGTCTGCTGTTCAATCCGAACTTTGCTGGAACCTGCTGCCGTTGTACAAGTCGCCGACAGCGCCAGGGCTGGAGTCTGATCTTGAGAATGCACTGAAGCAAGCGAATCAGTTTCGCCGCGATTTCCGCGGTCGCATCGATTCGGATCGGCTATCTGCCGACTTGCTGGTGGCGGCTCTGGGCAGCTACGAGCGCCTGCAGCGGTTGGTCCTCAAGCCGTACCTCTATGCGCAATTGCTCTTTTCTGCCGACAGCACCCCCGCGCCGCACAAGGCGCTGCAGGCGAAGGTTCGCGAATGCTGGAGCTCCATCAGCGAGGCCACCCTCTTTTTTGAGCTGGAGGTGCTGCGGATCGAAGAAGAGCGCTTTGCGTCTCTGCTCAAGCATCCGGAGGTCGTCGGCTATGCCCATTATCTGCGGCAGCTGCGGGCGCATGCGCCCTATACCCTGGCCGAAGAGGTGGAGCAGGTTCTCAAGCGCAAGGATCTGTCGGGAAAAGAAGCCTTTGTGCAGCTGTTCGAAGAGGTGACCTCGGCCTTCAAATACCTGTTCCAGATGCCTGGTGAAGAGCAGCCCCGCGAGGTGAGCGGCGAAGAACTGCTGTCGCTGCTGTATCATCCCGAGCGGGAGGTGCGGGAGCAATCGTTTGCGGCTTTTTTGCAGAAGCATGCGGAAAACGATCTGGTGCTGACGGCCTGTTTCAACAACCTGTTGCTCGATCACGGCAAGGAAGTGGAGCTGCGCAACTATCCCGACCTGATGACGCCGACTCACCTGTCGAGTGAAACCGAGCCGGCCATGGTCGAACGGATGATGGAGGTCACCGAGGCCAATTACGGGCTGGCCCAGGAATATTTCGCCCTGAAAAAAGAGCTGCTCGGGCTCGACCGCATGAAGAACACCGATATCTATGCCCCGCTGGGGGGAGAAAGTCGCAGCTATTCCTTTGCAGACGCCAAGGCGATGGTGCTTGAGGCTTTTGCGGGATTTTCTCCCGAGCTGGCCGAGCTGGCCGAGTCCTTTTTTCGCGACCGGCGCATCGATGTGCTGCCGGCCAAGGGGAAGACCGGCGGCGCTTTCTGCATGGGGATGATGCCGGGACTCGCTCCCTACGTGCTGCTCAATTACACTGGCAACCTGCGGGATGTCAGTACCCTGGCCCATGAGCTCGGACACGGGGTGCATTACGCCCTGGCGCAGAAGCAGAACCTGTTCCAGTACCATGCGCCGCTACCGATGGCCGAGACCGCCAGCGTCTTTGCTGAAATGCTGTTGACCCGCTCGATGCTTGACAAGGAGCAAAACCGGCAGGTCAAGATCGAACTCCTCTGCGCCAAGCTCGAAGACATTATTGCCACCACTTTTCGGCAGAACATGCTGACCCGTTTTGAGCTGGCCGCCCACAGGCAGCGGGGCGAGGGGCTGCTCTCCCCGGAGGATTACTGTGCCCTGTGGTGGCAGGAGAACGCCAGACTGTTCGGTGATAGCGTGGAGATGATCGAGCCCTACCGCTGGGGCTGGAGTTACATCAGCCATTTCATCCATGCCCGCTTCTACTGCTACTCCTACGTCTTCGGCGAGCTGCTGGTGCTGGCCCTGTATCAGAAATACCTGGAGGAGGGCCCCGCCTTCGTCCCGCGCTACCTCGAACTGCTGGCCAGCGGCGGTAGCGCCGAGCCGCAGAAAATCCTCAAACCGCTGGGAATCGACCTGGCCGATCCCGATTTCTGGCAGAAGGGGTATGATTTTGTGCGCGGGCTGCTGCAGGAGCTGAGGCAGCTGGTTGAGGAGCGGTGATTGGTGATTGGTGAAATTTTCGCCATACACCATACAAAGTTTAGTGGTTTTTCAGGTATGCAGGCATGCATCGGATTGTCGACGTCCTGAAAAGCCACGGTGGCGCTGACGGGGTGACTTTTGGCGCCGCCATCCCTGTTTCATGCGAATGCAGTCCCCCCCTCCCCCTGCTTATCCGGTTATTAATTTCTTTCAGTCCGAAAAATTATCTGTTATTGTTATTGCGTTTTATTTAATGTGTTGAAGACAGTAATTTTCTCAATAAATTAACAGGTTCAGTGCTTTTTGCGGGTGATCTGTCATTTACGTAGGTCTCTATAGGCTGAAAAAAAGGAGATTAGGCATGATGAATAAATCAGAGGGAGTTTCAAGATGAAGAAATATTTCAAGTTTTTGATGTTGGTGTTGGTCACGCTTCTGGCCGGGTGCGGCAGTGGCGGCGGTGGTAGTGATGGGACCAGTGGTGGGACCGGGACTGTTGATACAACAGTGGCTGACGTCAATGCCATAGCGCTTTCTGCACGCTCTTCGACAATTAAAGCTGGCGAAACGACCGCAATTACGGTGAAACTTCTTACTGCTAGCGGTCAGTTTGTCACTGATTCAAAAACGGTCAGCTTCAGTTTCGATAATCCTGCCCTCGCTTCAATCGTACCAAAGGCTACGACGGTCAGCGGTACGCTTTCGGTAAACCTGACCGCAGGGAGCAACCAGGGCGATGTGACGCTCACCGCCACCGTAGACGGTGTGTCAGATTCGCTGACAATACAGATTTCTGATTTAAAGGCCGCGACAAAGGTAACCGTTGCCTCGATTCCGGATTCTATTACCATTGGCGGCACCTCGGTCGTTAGTGCCACCGTATTGGACAGTAATGACGACCCGATGGCTGCCGGCACCGTCGTCAACTTCAGCGTCAATAATATTAAACTCGGGACCATTGTCCCTTCGGCAACCATCTCCGGCAATGCGGGGGTTGCTGTGGCCACTTTTTCAGCCGGCAGCTCCAGTGCCGGGATTGCAACCGTGACCGCGACATCCGGTAGCGCTTCAGGAACAACGGACATTGCCGTGGCCGGCGCCGCTGCTGGCAGTATCGAATTTGTTTCGGCAACCCCCCAGGTTGTTGTCATCAAAGGGGCCGGCGGCCAGGAAACCTCGATTGTCAAATTTTTAGTTAAGGATTCGAACGGTAATCCGGTAAACGGCAGTCAGACGGTCGTTTTCAAATTGTCAGGCCCCAACGGTGGCGAGTATATCGGGACGACTCCAGGTGTGACCGAGTTGGAAGTCGGTACCCTGAGCGGCGTGGCCACAGTGATTCTGCATAGCGGAGCCGTTCCGGGGACTTCGACAATCATCGCGACGGTTAAGGACACGGCTCTTTCTACCTCGAGTGGGGTCATCGCCATTGGCGGTGGAGTGCCTTCAGCGGGCCATTTTTCACTGGCGACAACAAAGCTGAATCTCGAGGGCGGCAACTATGATGGTATAACGGCTGAGATCACAGCGCGAATGGCTGATCGATACGGCAACTATAACGTTCTGGCAGGTACCGCGGTCTCTTTCTACAGCGAGTGTGGCGCGATCGACCGGGCCACCAATCTTAGTGCTGCCGGGGAAGGGTCCGTTACCTTCAGAACGCAAAGACCTGACCCTGAAAATGTGCTATCTAATACTGTAGATGATGCTTACAAGGCTAAGTTTTTTACGGATCTCGGCATAGCTATACCCGCTACAGTTGAACCCAGGGATGGTCTTTGCACGATCGTTGCTGTGGTTGACGGTGAAGAAGAATTCACCGATGCGAATGCCAATGGTCGTTACGATCTTGGCGAGGCGTTTGATGACACCTACGACGATATCCACCTTGACAAAGATGATGATCGTGAAGATATTGCCAAGGGGGCAGAGATTCCCGGGAATCCTTACGATAATACCTTCGAGGATCTGGTCGTCGACAGAAACCTGAATGGCCTGTTTAACGGCATGAATGGTGAGTGGGACAGCAATAAAAGGATTTCACGGCAAATCAAACTGCTGTTTACAGGGCGCCCTGGTATCTCAGTATCTACATCGAACATAGATATTCCGAATCCTGGGGCCACCACAATTTTCTTCTCAATTCATGATTCGAATTACAACCCTCCGATAGCCGGCACTGAATTCAAGGTAGCCACGGATGTCGGAGCCTTGAGCGGCAAAACGAAGAATACTTTCATGGACACCAACGCCCCTGGCGCACCAATTTACTCTGTAACTATCGCTAACAATAATACTGACAAGGCGGCAGATAAGCTCGGATCTCTGACATTTACCTGGACCTGGAAAGGTGGAGAGTATACCGAGTCAATCCCTGTAAGGCTTGAGAAAGCCCCTTAGGGATTCGTTTAATTTGATCACGTAAAAAGGCCCCGCATTTTCGGATGCGGGGCCTTTTTGCATGCGAAAAACCTCCCTCGGGTACTCGCTCAATAATTTAGCCGGAAGAATGTCGGCGCGCGCTGCTAGCGCAATCCCTTCACTTTCTCTGCAATATTCTCCGCGGTAAATCCAAAGTGTTCCATCAGCTGCTCGGCCGGGGCGCTGGCGCCGAAGCCGGTCATGGCGACCATGGCGCCGTTCGGGCCGACGTAGCGCTCCCAGCCGAAGGGGCTGGCCGCCTCGACGGCGACGCGCCGGGTGCAGGACGGCGGCAGTACGTCATCCCGATACTCTTGCTCCTGCTCGTCGAACAGCTCCCAACAGGGGAGGGAGACGACCCGGGTGCCGATTCCCTGCTGCTGCAACAGCTCGCGGGCGGCCAGGGCCGGGTGGATCTCCGCGCCGGTGGCCAGCAGGATGGCCTGCAGGTCCCCTTCTTCCCGTGCCAGGATGTAGCCGCCCAGGTGCAGGCCGTCGGCCGAGCCGCAGCGGTCGCGGTCGAGGGTCGGCAGGTTTTGCCGGCTCAGGATCAGGGCGGTCGGCGCGTTGCGGTTGGCGATGGCGGCTTCCCAGGCCCGTGCGGTTTCATTGGCATCGCCGGGGCGGATGACGTTGAGGCCGGGGATGGCGCGCAGGGTGGCCAGATGTTCGATCGGTTGGTGGGTCGGCCCGTCTTCACCGAGGCCGATGGAGTCGTGGGTGAAGACGTAGATCGGGCCGAGCCCCATCATCGCCGCCAGGCGGATCGGGGTGCGCATGTAGTCGGCGAAGACGAGGAAGGTGCCGGCGAAAGGGATCAGTCCCGGGGTGTGCGACAGCCCGTTGAGAATTGCCCCCATGGCGTGCTCGCGGACGCCGAAATGGATATTGCGGCCACCGGTGCCGGGAGCGAAAAAGGGCTGGTTCTTGATCTCGGTGTTGTTCGAGGGGGCCAGGTCGGCCGAACCGCCGAGCAGCAGCGGGAAGCGCTCTGCCAGGGCGTTCAGGACGATGCCGCTGGCCTTGCGGCTGGCCATGGCCCCGTCGGCCGGCGAAAACTCGGGGAGTCCCAGCTCCCAGCCGTCCGGCAGGTCGCCGGTCTGAAGTTGCTGCCAGGCGGCGAGCTGTGGGGATCCGTCCCGCAGCTTCTGGTCGCAGCGCTGCTGCCAGTCCGCCTCCAGCGCGCGGCCCCGCTCCCGGATTTCGCCCATGTGTTTGGCGACTTGCGGCGGGATGACAAAGAACTGGTCCGGATCGCAGCCCAGGGCCGCCTTGGTCAGGCGCAGTTCCTCCGCGCCGAGAGGCGCCCCGTGGGCGTCGGCGCTGTCCTGCTTGTTGGGAGAGCCCTGGCCGATGTGGGTGCGGGCGATGATCAGCGAAGGGCGTGGGTCGTTCTTGGCCCGTTCGATGGCGCCGTCGATTTCCGCCAGATTCTCCCCTTCGACCCGTTCGATGTGCCAGCCGCTGGCGAGGAAGCGGGTGCCGACGTCTTCGCTGAAGGCCAGCGAAGTATCCCCTTCGATGGTGATGCGGTTGTCCAGGTAGAGGCAGATCAGGCTGCCCAGGCGCAGGTGGCCGGCCAGGGACGCCGCCTCGGCGGAAAGCCCCTCCATCAGATCGCCGTCGGAGCAGAGCACATAGGTGCGGTTGGCGAACAGTTCGGCATCGACCTGCTCCGCGAGAAAGCGGGAGCCCATGGCGAGGCCGGCGCCGACGGCAAATCCCTGGCCGAGCGGTCCGGTGGTCGTCTCGACGCCGGGGGTATGGCCGAACTCGGGATGGCCGGGGGTGCGGCTGCCGAACTGGCGGAAGTTTTTCAGATCGTCCAGCGACAGGTCGTAGCCGCTCAGGTGGAGAATACCGTAGAGGAGGGTCGACGCATGCCCGCAGGAAAGGACGAAGCGGTCGCGCCCGGGCCAGTTCGGATTGGCCGGGTTATGGCGCAGGTGGCGCTGATAGAGCAGGTAGGCGATCGGGGCGGCTTCCATGGGGGTGCCGGGATGGCCGGAGCGGGCTTTTTCCACCGCGTCGGCGGCCAGCAGGCGCAGGCAGTCGATGGATGGTTTGGCGAAGTGGTAATCGATGGGTGCGACAGGCATATGGAATCTCCTTGAGGGCAAGGGCTTTTCGGGATTGTCGAAGGGAGTGTCGAGTGGTAGCGGGATTATATCCGAATGCCGTGAAATCGACACGGTTTAATTGCATAAAACGGACGGTGGGAAAAAGTTGAAGGGCCGGTCACTTGACCGGCCCTTTCGACGTACAGGAGGGAGTAATGAAACAGGAGGCATCACCTTCACGCCTGCCACAACGATTCGGTGATGGCTCTACTATAGTTCGACAGGCGGATGAGTGCCACCGGAGAACCCGTAAAAAAGTGGTGCCGAAAAAGCACAAGGCGAGTGTGCAAAGGCACAGTCAGGCGTCTTGGGAAAATGAAGGGGCGGAAAAGGAGGAGGGCCGGTCCGGGGGAGGCTCCCAGTGACCGGCCCTGTAGTTGGAACATGGGGGAAAACGAAGAAGGAGTTGTTTCTTCTCTCAGCAGGCTGCCTGCCACAACAGCCGGTTGATGGTGTAATACTAGTCGAAGGGAGCGGCAATTTCTACGTTGCTATCCGTAAAAAATGGGGGCTGCAGAAACGGTCGCGTTCTGTGCTTTTGCGCAGTAGTTTGAGCGGGAGCAAAAGATCAGGGCCGGATCGGGGGAGGTGCCCGACGAACCGGCCCTGACAGGGGGGAAATGAAGAAGCCCATGCTTCTTCAGCCACGGCCCGTCTGCCACAACAGGCGCGACCATGATTAGCATAATCAAATAATGCCTTTTTTCAATAGAAGTTAATAAAAATTATCCGCAAACCCAGAGCCGGCTGCAAGGCGGCTGGATCAGGGTTTGAAGCCGCAATGGTTCACCAGAATCTGCAGCTTCTCGGTCCGGGTTCCACGCCAGTTCGCCAGCAGGCGCTCGGCGAGGGTGACCCCGGTCCCGGCGATATCCTCCAACTCCTGCAGGAAGATCGATTCATCCTGACCCCGGTCATTGAGGCACTGCTGCCGCCTCAGCCCGCTTTTGGCCATGGCAATCAGGGTGGTGGCCAGTTCCTGCATCCGGCCGCGGTCAAAGGGGGTTGTCAGCGCCTGTCGCCAGGACTGGCGGTAGAGCTCGTTTCTGGCCTCGGTCGACAGTAGTTTGAAGAGATCCCAGGCCTTGCCGCGGGTCTGGGCATCGTACAGCAGCCCCTTGAGCAGTGCGCCCACCGCCAGCGTCAGTCGGGGCGGCAGGCTGTCGGCACTGCGGACTTCGATCTGCGGCCGCAGACGGACCTCGGGAAAGAGCGTCGAGAGGTGGAGATCCCAGTCACCCAGGGTCGCCCGATGGCCGGCATGTCCGGATTCGAGGTAGCTGCGGAAGCTGAATCGGCTTTGGGTCAGATCCTGGTAGGCGCCGTCGCGGTAGATGAAGTACATGGGGACGTCAAGGGCGTACTCGACATAGTCGATCAGCCCGGCATCCGCCTCAAACAGGCGATCGATGAGGCCGGTACGATCGGCATCGGTGCGGGCCCAGATTTCCCCGCGGGTGGAGAGGAAGCCGGTCGGTCGGTCCTCCATGACCGGCGAATTGGCAAACAGGGCATAGAGCAGGGGGGACAGCATCATGGCCAGGCGCATTTTGGCCAGGCAGTCGGCCTCGTCGGAAAAGTCGAGGTTGACCTGCACCCCGGCACTCTGCTTCATCATCCGCTGTCCCATGTCGCCGGTCCGCAGCATGTACGGGCCCATGATGTCGTAACGGGATTTGGGCAGCCAGTCGATTTTTTCCAGGGGGGTGAAGGGCTGCACGCCAAGGCCGAGAAAAATCAGGCCGAGATCCTGTCCGGCTTCGAGGATGTCACGAATGTAGCGCTCCCAGCCGCGGCTACAGCAGTGCAGGTCGCTGCAGAGCTCGCCGGAGAGTTCCAGTTGTCCGCCAGGCTCCAGGGTGATGGATGCCGAGGGGCCTTTGAGGCCGATCAGGTGGCCGCGCTCACGAATGCCGTCCCAGGCGGTGTTGACTTCAAGCCGCTGCAGCAGTTTCTCGATCTGCGTATAATGGGCCGCTTCGCCCGTCGAGGCATCGAGAACCAGTTTTTCCATCTCGACGCCGATGCCCCACTGGCTTTCGGGGCGTGCCCCCCGGCAGAGAAAATCGACCAGGTCCTGAACCGACTCGACGGGACGCTGCAGGTGTGTTTTAAGTAGGGTGGTCATCGCGTAAGTCTATCACTTCTCTGCCCGAATGAAAAAGGCCGGTCAGCTTGACCGGCCTTTTTCATTCGGGGTTCAGGATTTCAGGTAGGCCGTAATGCTGGCGGCGATGGTTTCGAAGATTTTGGTGAATTCCTCTTCGCTGCGCTCCAGCAGGGTGATGCGGAAGCCCTGCTCGGGGGTGCAGAAGGACGACAGGGGGACCACGCAGATGCCGGTGGCTGCCAGCAGGTAATAGACAAAGCGTTTGTCCAGCGAGGCGCCGGGCAGGTTGACCAGCCCTTCGACCAGTTGCTTTACTTCCTTGATTTCAATCGGCAGGCTCTGGGCGTGGGTGAGGCGGCCCTTGTCGAAAGCCACCGACATGTAGAAGGCGCCGTTAGTCCGGTTGACCTTGATGCCCGACACGTTCTTGAGCAGGTCGTAGGCGATGTTTGAGCAGCGCTCGTAGCGGTTTTTGCGCTCTTCGAGATATTTCGGATACTCGGGATGGCTGAGCAGGGCCGGGATCGCCTTCTGCGGCAGGGTTGTCGAGCAGACCTCGACCATCTTGGAGTTGACGATACTGGAGACGTACTGCTGGAATATCGGGTCCTTGTCGGCGTTGTAGACCTCGATCCAGCCGCAGCGGGCGCCTGGCCAGGGGACTTCCTTGCTGATCCCCTTCATGGCGATGGCCGGCACGTCGCCGATCAGGTCGGAGATCGGCTTGGTCGATTCGCCGTTGTAGACGATGTTGTGATAAATCTCATCGCAGATGATGAAGAGGTCGTATTCCTTGGCGATGGCAATCATCTCCCGCAGGATCCGCTCCGGGTAGACGGCGCCGGTCGGGTTGTCGGGATTGATGATCAGGATGCCGGAAATGGCCGGGTTGTACTTCACCGACAGGCGCAGGTCGTCGAGGTCGGGATACCAGTTGTTGTCCGGGTCGAGCCGGTAGGAGACCGGTTTCTGGCCGGCGTGGGCGGCTTCGCCGGAGGAGTGGGTCGAGTAGGTCGGTGAGGGGCCGATGACCCGGGCCTCGCGG
>NZ_JBFHGD010000044.1:0-18726 GCF_041583255.1 Trichloromonas sp.
CGGCGAACATCATCAAGCACGTCCGCATGTTCGGGAAACCTGTTGACGACAAGAAATTCGTAGCGTTCAAAGGCTTCCCGGTAATCATTGTAACCGGAAGAAACCAGCTCCTGTTCTTCTTTTTCAAGGGAGGGGGCATGCCGCAGTTCCTGCTGCAACTGCAGCAATAAACCGTACTCCACCGTTGACGCCACGATCCGCAACCCGGCAAAACGCATGTCTTCGAGAGCCAGGCTCATCGGCAGCACATCATCGGCGACGCTTTTGAACTCGGTCTGGATGGTCCGGATCACGTTAACGGCAAAGAGCGCGATTCCGACAGCGAAACAGGAAAGAAACAGGTAGGAAAAAAGCAGTTTTTTATGAATCGTCAAGCGCATATTCCCCCCCAGATTAAACAACGGGAACAATCTGCAGCAGCCCCTCAAGAAATTTCAAACACTCGTGACATTACAGAAAGCCAGGCAAAAAAGCAGCATTTCTAATGACAATTCCACACGCCCCTTAAAGTCACCCGACAAACTCGATCCCCATGATGCTCACGTCATCGCTCGGGGCCCGGCCGCCCCCGAAATCCCGCAGGCAGACCATCAGCTCTTCCACGCCCTGATCAACCGGGTGGGTTCTGGCTTCCAGCAGAAAATCGAACAGGCGCTGCTCTCCGAACAGTTCGCCCGCTTCGGAGAAATACTCGGTGACGCCATCGGAATAAAGGTACAGGCGATCCCCCGGCCGCAGCTGGATCTCGGCCTCTTCGTACGGGACCAGGCCGCCAAGGCCGATCAGGGTGCCGCCCTCGCGCAGCAGCTCCAAAGAGCCGTCGGTGCGCACCACCACGGGCAGCGGATGCCCCCCGTTGCAATACCTGACCCTGCCCGCAGGCCAAGGCAAATGTCGTCGGTGCGCCCCGGTGACCAGTCTATTCGCCCTGGTTTTTGGTCTCCAGTTCTTCCCAGCGCGCGAACAGGGTCTCCAGCTCGCCCTCGATCCCTTCAAGTTCGCGGGCCACCGCGGCCATGCGCAGATGGTCGAGTTGGACGGGGTCGGCGAGCAGGGTTTCCCGTTCGGCCTTGCGTTCTTCGAGCTCGGCAATCTTCTTTTCCACCGCTTCGAGTTCGAGCCGCTCCTTGTAGCTGAGCCCCGTCTTCTTTTTTGCCTTCGGCTCGGCAACCGGTTTCGGGACGGCCTTGCGAACCTGCCGCTCTTCTTCGGCCTGCATTTCCTTGAAGCGGCAGAAATCCTCGTAGTTCCCTTCGTAGTAAACCACCTGCCCGTCACCTTCGAAATGCAGGATTCCGGTGGCCACGCGGTCGAGAAACCAGCGGTCGTGAGTGACCACCAGTACGCAGCCGGCATACTGGGCAAAGGCCTCTTCGAGCACCTGCATGGTCGGGATGTCGAGGTCGTTGGTCGGCTCGTCGAGCACCAGCAGATTGGCGCCCTGCAGCATCAGGCAGGCCAGCAGCAGCCGTGCCCGCTCGCCGCCGGAAAGGGTCGAGATGCGCTTGCGCTGTTCGGCGGCGGTAAAGAGGAAATCTTCGAGATAACCGATCTTGTGCCGCTTCTGTCCGGCCAGGGTGATCCAGTCCCCCTCCCCGACCGCCTCGTGAACGTACTGCTCGGGGTCGAGGCCGCTGCGGGCCTGGTCGAGATAGCCGATGCGGGTGTTGCTCCCAAGCACAACCTCGCCAGTCGTTGGCGCCAGTTCGCCGAGGGCGGTGCGCAGCAGGGTGGTCTTGCCGCAGCCGTTGGGGCCGAGAATCCCGATCCGTTCCCCCTTGCGCAGGATGAAGGAAAGCCGGTCGATCAGAGAGCGGCCGCCAAGCTCGACGCCCAGATCGCGAAATTCGAGGATGGTGCCGCCCAGGCGCTGCTCGGCAGTGAACTCGAGCTTGACGTCACGGACGCGCAGGTCCTTCTTTTGTTCGCGCAGATCCCCTACCCGGCCGATGCGGGCCTTCTGCTTGGTGGTGCGGGCCTTGGCGCCACGGAGCAGCCAGGCCTCCTCCCGGCGCAGCAGGTTCATCAGCCGGCTCTGGCCCCGCCCTTCGGCCTCGAGGCGCTCCTGCTTCTGCAGCAGGTAATCGCTGTAGCTGCCCCGGTACTGGGTCAGCTCGCCGTTATCCACTTCGAACATGCGGTTGACCACGCGGTCGAGAAAGTAGCGGTCGTGGGTGACCAGCACGACGGCTCCGGGATACTGCTGCAGCATCGTCTCCAGCCCGGCGATGGTGTCGGCATCGAGATGGTTGGTCGGCTCGTCGAGCAGCAGCAGTTCCGGCTCGCGCAGAAACATGCCGGCCAGCGCCACCTTCTTGACCCAGCCGCCGGACAATTCGCCCAGCTTCTGGCCCAGGTCAGTGATGCCGAAGCGCCCGCACATGTCGGCAATCCGGTGACCGAGATCCCAGCCGCCGTGATGATCGAGCCAGCCCTGCAGCTGGTGCTGCTCGTCCAGCAGCCGGGTCGCCTCAGCGCCCGCCGCCTGGGGGAGCCGGCCAAGGATTTCCTGATAACGGTTCACCCGGTCGCGCGCCCCCTCGAGACTGGCATCGAGGGTTTCGCCAATGGTCAGACCGGGGTCGAGCTGGGGTTCCTGGGGCAGGTACGCCGCGCTCAGGCCGCGCTTGCGGATCAGGCTGCCGCCGTCGGCATCTTCGGTCGCCGCCAGAATCCGCAGCAGGGTCGACTTGCCGCAGCCGTTGCGGCCGATAACCCCGACCTTCTCACCTTCGGCAATGGCAAAGGTGAGCCCGGACAAAACCGTGCGGGCGCCGTAGCTTTTCTGCAATTCAGTGACATCGATAACGTTCATGAATTTTCCAGCCCGTCGGGGCATAAAGAGTGGATGCGCAAAATACGGCCCATTTATACACGCTGTTCGGATAAAAACCAAGAATTGCCGGAGATAAACCGGGACCGGGACCCATGTGACATATTATGACACAGGAGTAATACAGACTGAGACCATCAGAAACGGGAGGTGACCATGTTTGAACTACTGATGCTGCTCGGATTTTTCTACGCAGGATTCTGCTATCTGCTGCCGGAGGCAAAGCAACCGTCCCAACCGACGGCGATGAAACGGATTGACGACAGACTTCTCTGCCGGGGCACTCGGCCCAAACCGCGCAAGGTCGCGCCTCATCTTGCATTAAGCAGCAAGCGTTGTCCCGGCGCGCAGGACGGTCAGAGGAAGCTTTTCAAAGCCGACCGCCTGTGTTAACCTTTTTGCCAGCGATTTTATGCAATGGCAGGAGGCCCGGCTTGAGAATCTCTTCTTTTCTGACATTTTTTCTGACCGGGATTCTGCTGGCGGGATCCGCCCTGGCGGCCGGCGAAACGACCCTGCCGACCCAGAGACAGTGGATGGTCAACCTGGTTACCGCCATGGGCTGGTCGTTCGGCCTGCCGGACACCCCCGCTGACAGCGACTACCTCAACATCCTCAGCGGTCGCAGGCAACTGAGGATCGAGGGCGAAGCCTCCTTTCAGGCCACGGATGCCGTTTCGGTCAAACGCTTTCAGACTTTTGGCAACTACAGCGGCGACGGCTGGCTGAGCGGCCTGGCCACCAGCACCACGGCCAACCTGCGCTTCCTGCTGCCGCACAGCGGCAGTTATCGCCTCAGCGTTGCCGTGCGCCGGCCGGGGCACCAAATCAGTATTGCCGGGCAGACCTTTACCGCCGACGGCGAGCAGGAATTCACCCGGATCGACCTGGGGCTGGTCCGGCTTTCCGCCGGCGAGCAGGAAGTCCACCTCCAGTTCCCTCCCGACGGCGGCTTCGATTACCTGGAACTGCAGGCGCCCGACCTGGCGACGATCACCCCCCTGGCCGGCTGGGAGCTCGATCGCCCGGTCACCCTGGACATCCTGGCCGTCACCGCGGCCCAGGTGCTCGGCCTGGAACCGCTGCTCCCCCCCCTGCCTGAGCGGATGACGATCGAGGCGGAATCCTCACGAAATATTACGGGCGCCCAGGCCACCGGCATCCGCCACCTCGGTGAACCGAGCGGCGGCAGCTGGCTGCGCGCCGGCACCATCCCGGCCACCGTTCAGCTCGACTTCACCCCGCCGGCGTCCGGAATTTACACGATGACCATCAGGGCCGCTTCGGATGCACCGATCACCGCCCTGCTGAACAATCGAAAACTGCTGGAAGCTTCACCGGCATCCTTTCTTCAAAACCTCCCTCTCGGGTCGGTTTTTCTTGAGCGCGGCAACAACACCCTGACCCTGACCCTGCCGCCCCGCGGCGGCCTGGACAGCTTGCAGCTTTTGGCCCAACGCTCGGAGGGCGCCGACTATCGCCGCCTGGTCGGGCTGCCGGCCGCCGGGATTCATCCCACCCCAGACCAGGTCGACCGCCTGCTGGCCCTGCTGGTGGCCATAAGCGCCCCGAGGTAGAGGCCTCATGGGGCTCTGGCTTTATCTGCTTGCCCTTGCGGCAGGCCTGGCAAGCGCCCCCTACCTTCCCCCCTCCGCACTCTGGACCGGTCTCACCCTGCTCTGCGCCGCACTCTTTCTGCTGCGGCGCCAATCGAGCTTCAGCCTGCTGCCGCTGCTGGTTTTCTTCTGGGCCCTGGGCTGCTCCCTCTATCATTTCGAGATAACCCCTCCTGCCGATGCCGGCCACATCCGCGCATTCGTCGGTGACAAGCCGCTGCGCATCGAAGGGACGATCTTCTCCGTCGCCCGCCGCTCCGGCGGCGGAGCGATCATCGATCTGCGGGCGGAGCGCGTCTCCGGCGAGCAAGCGGTCACGGCGGTTCACGGGGCGGTGCGGCTCTACATCGATCAAAGCGATTCGCTGCCGCAAGCCGGCCGCCGGATCGGCTTCATCTCTCGACTCCGGGCGCCTCGCAGTTACGGGACGCCCGGAGAATTCGATTTCCCCCGCCACCTCGCCTACCAGGATATCTTCGTTACCGCCTTCCTTGCCAAAGACCGCGATCTTGCGGTTTTCGCCCCAGGCGATATCCGCAAGAGGTCCATCGAAAACCTGCGCTCTGTCATCGGCGAACGCATCGACAAAGTCGTCGAACCCTCCATGGCGCCCCTGGTCCGGGCCCTGGTGATTGGCGACAAAAGCGGTCTTTCCCCCGAGCATAAACAGCTGCTGGCCGAAGGTGGGATTTCCCACCTGTTCGCCATTTCGGGCCTGCACATCGGCCTGGTCGCGGCCATGCTTTTTGCGATCAGCCGCTTTTTGTACCTGCGTTCGGAACGGCTTGCCCTGCTCGCCCCCCCCGTGCGTCTGCTCCCCCTGCTCTTGCTGCCGGCCCTACTGGCCTACCTGCTGCTGACCGGCAACGCCATTTCGACCCGGCGCGCCTTCGTCATGCTGCTGGCGGCTGCGGCACTGCTGCTCGGCTCTCGCCAGACTCCGCCGCTGAAGCTGCTGGCGACCTGTGCCTTCCTCTTTTTGCTGGGCGAACCGCTGATTCTTTTTCAGCCCGCCTTTCAGCTCTCCTTTGCCGGCCTGTTCGGAATCCTGGTCCTGGTGCCGCGCTGGCTGGCCTGGGTCCCGTCACGCCCCAGGCCGCTGCGGTACCTGGCCACGCTGGCCCTGACCACCCTGGCGGCCAGCCTGGCCACCGCCCCGCTGGTGCTGCTGAACTTTCACCTGGTGGCGCCGGCCGGGCTGGCAACCAACCTGTTCGCGGTACCTGCGGTCGCCTTTGCGGCCGTCCCCATAGGGCTTGCCGGAGCCGTGCTGGCCCCGCTCTGGGGCCAGGGGAGCGACTGGCTGTTCCAGGGGTGTGCCGCGACCATCCACAGCATCCTGGGCGCGGTCGAGCAACTGCTCAGGGTTCCTGCCCTGGGCGGCCATCTGAACTACGCTACGCCGGCGACCGTCATGGCCTCCTTTCTGCTGGCCGCAATCCTGCTGCTGCCGGGGGGTTCGAAACGCCGCTGGCAACTGCGCGGCCTGGCCGGGCTGACGGCAGCCCTGCTGCTTTGCGCGCCGCTGCGCCCGGTCCCGGCCCTTGCAGCCACGGCACTGAGTGTCGGCCAGGGCGACTCCACCCTGCTGAGCTTTGCCGGCCGCCACCATTATCTCATCGACGGCGGCGGCAGCTACAGCGATCACTTCGACACCGGCGAAAGGCTGGTGGCGCCGGCCCTGGGATGGCTGGGGGTACGCTCCCTCGATGCGGTCATCCTGACCCACGATCACCCCGACCACCGCAAAGGCCTGCTGTACGTTCTGCAGCATTTTGCCGTAGGTGAATTCTGGTCAGCGATCCCCCTGGACCAGCTTGACCCGCAACTCAGGCAAGTTCTTTCGGATAAAAAAATCCCCCTGGCCTGCCCGCCACCGGGCTGGAGCAGAATCGACGCCCGGGACGCCGGCCCCCTCTGGCTCTTCGTTCCGGACCAGCAGGACAGCAACCTGAACAACCGCTCGCTGGTGCTGCTGGCCGGTTGCGGCAATGACGCGGTCCTGCTGACCGGCGATCTCGAAGAAAAGGGGGTGCGGCAACTGCTGGCCGAACCGCTGCCGCAACCGGTCAACCTGCTCAAATACCCACACCACGGCAGTCGCAAATCCTGCCCCGAACTACTGCTGAATGAACTGGCCCCGCAACAGGTCTTCATCTCGCTCGGCGCCGGCAATTCGCACGGGTTCCCACACCCGGAAGTGGCTTCGGCCCTTAAGATGCGAAAGATCGCCACCTGGCAGACCGATCTCCACGGCAGCCTTCAATTTACCACCGCCGGCCGGGGCTGGCGAGCAACCCATTGGAACCAAAGGCTTTTCCGTTGACACAAAAATGAGACTCTGGTACGTTAGAAATTCCTACAGCAGGAGCACTCCTGGATGAAAAAACCCGCCATACTGGTCGTTGACGATGAGCTCTTTTTTCGCCGGCTTTACGCTGAACTGCTCGGCGAAGAGGGCTATGATGTAGAAGCCGTCGCTACCGGCGACAGTGCCCTCAACCGCCTGCGCCAGGGGGGCATCGACGTGGTACTGACCGACCTGGTCATGCCCGGCATCAGCGGGCTCGACGTGCTCCGCCAGGCGCGCGGCATCAGTAATCCTCCCGAAGTCATTCTCGCCACCAGCCACGCCAGCCTGGAAACAGCCATTCAGGCACTCAAGAGCGGCGCTCGCGACTACCTTATCAAGCCGTTTGATCCCGAAGAACTCAGGCACCTGGTCCGCACCAGCCTCGAACAACGGCGCCTGCTCGATGAAAACACCCTGCTCAAGGGGCAGATCCGGCTTTTTCAGGCCGGCCAGAACCTGGCTTCGCAGATGGAAAATGAAAAACTGCTGCCCCAGGCCATTGAAACCATGATGCGGGAAATCGGTGAGGGCCGCGCCTTCGCCTTTCTGCAGGAGCGCAACAAGACTCCCAGGATCATCGGTTCCCATGGCGCTGACAACGAAGCTCAGATGCAGACCATGGGGCAGGCCCTGTTTACCGGCCTGCGTAATATTAGCGGGCTTCGCCTGATGCAAAAAGAAGAACTGCCCCGCAAATCGACCTGGCCCGACGACCTGCGCACCCTGTGCGTCTTTCCCCTGCGCTTCGGCAAGCACCTGCGCGGAGCCCTCTTTTTCTACAACGCCCCCGGTGCCGACCTGCCACGGCCGTTTCCTTACGAAAACCTGCTGTTTCTGGCCGAGCAGACGGCCAGCGGTTTTCAAAACGCCTGCCGTTTTCAGGGGACCAAAGACCTGATCTACATCGACGACCTGACCGGCCTGCACAACTACCGCTACCTGCAGTTGATCCTCGATCAGGAGATCCGCCGTGCCGAACGCTACGGCCTCGAACTGGCCCTGATATTCATGGATCTCGATCACTTCAAAACCGTCAACGATTCGCACGGCCATCTTGCCGGTAGTCGGGTATTGAAAGAAGTGTCCGACCTGTTGCGCAAATGCGTTCGCGAGGTCGACCTGGTGTTTCGTTACGGCGGCGACGAATTTACCGCCCTGCTGGTCGAAACCGGCAGCCAGGGAAGTTCCGTGGTCAGCGAGCGCATCCGCAGAACCATTGAAAACCATCCGTTCCTGGCCGACACCGCCACCCCGGTTCACCTGACCGCCACCGTAGGGCAAGCCGTTTACCCTGGCAACGCGGCCAACAAGCAATCCCTCATCGACCTCGCCGACCAGGCCATGTACCATGGCAAGCAGGTGCGCAACGTCATTCGGGGCGCCTGGGAAATCACGTAATCACCGCCGGCCTTCCCCGTCTGGATGACTCTCAGCAATCACCGCGACATCCTCGCAGACAACTTCCCTGACAATCTCGACAGGGCACCGTAGCAATTCATTCGATTCTGCGCTATGCTATGGGCCGCATTCCGGCCTGAAGATGGCCCGAATGGCATATTAACAGTGAAAGGTAGAACAGCGTGAGCATCACAGGCATCAAGGGAATGAACGATATCCTGCCGGGTGAAGTCGAAACCTGGCAATTTCTTGAAGAACAGGCCCGGCGCATTTTCGGCACCTACGGCTTTTCCGAAATCCGGGTCCCGGTGGTGGAAAAGACCGAACTTTTCTGCCGCTCGATCGGTGAGACCACCGACATCGTCGAAAAGGAAATGTACACCTTCAACGATAAGAGCGACAATTCGCTGACCCTGCGCCCCGAAGGGACTGCGCCGGTCATGCGCTCCTTCATCCAGAACAAACTGCACACGAAAGACCCGGTTGCCAAGCTCTATTATATGGGCCCGATGTTCCGCTACGAGCGGCCGCAGAAAGGGCGCTACCGTCAATTTCACCAGATCGGCGCCGAGGTCATCGGGGTCGAGGATGCGAAAATCGATGCCCAGGTTCTGACCATGCTGGCCCATTACTTCGATGCCGTCGGCATCCAGGATGTTGAACTGCAGCTCAACTCTCTCGGCTGCCCCGAGTGCCGGCCGGCCTACCGGCAGGCACTGACCAGCTTTCTCGAAGCACACCTTGAGGCCCTCTGTGACGACTGTCGGCGGCGCTACCAGACCAACCCGCTGCGGGTTCTCGACTGCAAGGTGCCCGGGTGCAAGGAAGCGACCGCCGAAGCCCCGTCGGTACTCGATCACCTGTGCGGCGGCTGCGATGATCATTTCGGCAAAGTCCAGGGCTACCTGCACGATGTCGGCACCCCGTTTACCATCAATGCCCGCATGGTCCGCGGGCTCGACTATTACAGCAAGACCACCTTCGAAATGGTCACCAATAGCCTGGGCTCACAGAATGCCGTCGCCGCCGGCGGTCGTTACGACGGCCTGATCAAGGACTTGGGAGGACCGCCGCTGTCCGGCATCGGCTTTGCCATGGGGGTCGAACGCCTGGCGCTGATGAAAGGCGAGGGCCGCATTGAGCCCGGCCGCCCCGACCTGTTTCTGGCCACCCTGGGGGACGACCCGGCACGCTATGCCTTTGGCCTCATGACACGCCTGCAGCGCCGCGGCCTGCACGCCGAAATGGATTACGAGGGGAAAAGCCTCAAATCCCAGTTGCGTCGGGCCGACAAACTGCAGGCCAGGCGGGTGCTGATTATCGGCGGCGACGAACTGGCCCGCGGCGAAGCCCAGCTGCGCACCATGGAAACCAGCTCGCAGGAAACCATTTCGCTCGAAGGCATCGAGAATCTGCTGCTGGCCGGGTTGACGCCGGCCTCCTGACAGGGGATAGTTCTTGACGGTCTCCGGATCGGTTCATATAATGCTTAATTCGTTTAAACTCAGACTAAAGACTCTACTCATAATACCGGGAGGATACAAACTTGAACGACGTGCTGGGTGACTGGAAAAGAAGCCATTACTGCGGCCAGGTAACGGCAGAGGAAATCGGCAAAGAAGTGTGCCTGATGGGCTGGGTTCAACGGCGGCGCGACCACGGTGGACTGATTTTCATTGACCTGCGTGACCGCGAAGGCATCGTGCAGCTTGCGCTCGACCCTGACCGTGACCCCGAAGCCCACGGCAAGGCCGACAAAATCCGCAACGAGTTCGTGGTCGCCATCCGGGGCAAGGTTTCCCCCCGTCCCGAGGGGACCGTCAACCCGAAAATGAAGACCGGCGAGATCGAAGTGGAGATAAGCGACCTGCGCATCCTCAACACGGCAAAAACCCCGCCCTTCATGCTCGATGAATTCACCGATGTGGCGGAAAACATCCGCCTCAAGCACCGTTACCTCGACCTGCGCCGCACCACGGTACAGAACAACCTGATGCTGCGCTACCAGGTGACCCGCACCGTGCGCCGCTACCTCGACAGCCACGGCTTCCTCGACATCGAAACCCCGGTGTTGACCAAGAGTACCCCGGAAGGCGCCCGCGACTACCTGGTTCCGAGCCGCGTCAACCCCGGCACCTTCTATGCGCTGCCCCAATCTCCCCAGCTGTTCAAGCAGCTGCTGATGGTTTCCGGCTTCGACCGCTACTTCCAGATCGTCCGCTGCTTTCGCGACGAAGATTTGCGTGCCGACCGCCAGCCTGAATTCACCCAGATCGACTGCGAAATGAGCTTTGTCGGCCGCGATGACGTCATCCGGGTGATGGAGGGAATGATCGCCGCGGTCTTCAAGGAGGCGATCGGCGCGGAAGTGACCCTGCCGATGCCCCGCATGACCTACCAGGAGGCGCTGGCCCGCTACGGGGTCGACAACCCCGACCTGCGTTTCGACCTCGAGCTGATCGAACTCTCCGACCTGGTCGCATCCTGCGGCTTCAAGGTGTTCGCCGATGCGGTGGCAGGCGGCGGCATGGTCAAGGCCATCAACGTCAAGGGGGGCGCCAGCATGTCCCGCAAGGAGCTTGACGACCTGACCGAGTTCGTCAAGATCTACGGCGCCAAGGGCCTGGCCTGGGTGAAGATGACCGAAGAAGGCTGGCAGTCACCGATCGCCAAGTTCTTCACCGCTGACGAATTGGCGGCCCTCAATCAGCGGATGGAGGCCCAACTGGGTGACCTGCTGCTGTTCGTCGCCGACTCGTACAAGGTTACCAACGAATCCCTGGGCCGGCTGCGCGGACACCTCGGCAACAAGCTCGGCCTGGCCAAGAAAGACGACTACAAGTTCGTCTGGGTCACCGACTTCCCCTTGCTCGAGTGGGATGGGGAAGCCCGCCGCCACGTCGCCGTGCACCATCCTTTCACCGCGCCGATGGACGAGGATGTGGCGCTGCTGGCCACCGATCCAGGCAAAGCTCGGGCCAAGGCCTACGACCTGGTCCTCAACGGCTCGGAAATCGGCGGCGGCAGCATCCGTATCCATGACCAGTCCGTCCAGAGCCAGATGTTTCAGCTGATGGGCATCGGCGAAGAGGAGGCCCGGACCAAGTTCGGCTTTCTGCTGGATGCCCTCGAGTACGGCGCTCCGCCCCATGGCGGCATCGCCTTCGGCCTGGACCGGCTGACCATGATCCTCACCGGTTCCGACTCGATCCGCGACGTGATCGCCTTCCCCAAGACCCAGAAGGCGACGTGCCTGATGTCCGAAGCCCCGGGCCTGGTGGACGAAAAACAGTTGCGCGAACTGCACATCAGACTGGCTGCCAAAGCCAAGTAATTTTCCCCCTGCCGGGGATTCCCCCCTGAATCCCCGGCACTACTCTGCCCTTCCGGCATATCGGGCCGATGAAGGTTACTTATGCACAGAACATTCATCATCCTGATCGCTCTGTCCATTTTCTCTTACGGGTGCGCCTCCCCTCCCCGCAAGGAACTTGAAGCCGCCCGTATTGCCATCTCCAAGGCCCACGCCAGCGGGGCTCCCGAACTCGCCCCCGGAAAATACCAGACCGCCGTCGAAGTAATGACCAATGGTGAAGAACTTGTCACCCGGGGGCAGTACCGACTGGCCCGCGAAACCTTCCCCTACGCTGAAGCACTGGCCCAGCAGGCGATTCACGCCGCCCGCGAAGAACAGTTGCGGCGCGACCTTGAGGAAACCCGCAACAAGGAAAAGCTTGAACTGCTAAAAAAGCAGCTCAAAGAAGAGCAAAAGAGCAAGCCCAAACAACCGCCGAAAACCGCCAGCAAGCCGGCTCCAGCCAAACCCAAGCCACTGCCTCCCCCGCCCCCGCCTCCACCGCCGCCCGTGACCAGCTACCTCGTCGGAAACGGCGAAACACTCTGGTTTATTGCCGCCCAGAAACAGGTTTACCAGGATGCCTTTCTCTGGCCCCTGATTTACCGCGCCAATCGTGACCAGATTAAAGATCCGCGGCAGATCTACCCGGGCCAGACCCTGAACATTCCACGCAACCTGAGTGAGGAAGAAACCAAAGAGGCCCGGGCTACGGCCCGCAAATCCGACATCTTCCCGCTCGACCTTTTAATTAAAGCGTCACCGGGCAAAGCGCGCTGACACACTGTTCTACGCGATCGGAAAAGCCCTTCAAATCAGCCCGCCGGGGACCATATTTTTTCTTGACAGCCATTAACCCTTTGTATACTGTATACACGATTTGGGACCAATACGGATTGAGGCGAAGATGATTTGCCTTCCTTTACGCCTTTGGCGTATCTGGCATGACAACCAAGGAGAGAGACATGACAAAAAAAGCATCAACGATTATCTGGTCAGAAATTGATGAAGCTCCGGCGCTCGCAACCTACGCCTTGCTCCCGATCGTGCAGAAATTCCTCAAGGGTTCTGGCGTCAACGTTGAAACCCGGGACATTTCCCTTTCGGGCAGGATCATCGCCAACTTCCCCGACAACCTGACGGAAGCCCAGAAAATTCCTGATTTCCTCACCCAACTGGGCGAGATCTCGCTGACCCCTGAAGCCAACATCATCAAACTGCCCAATGTCAGCGCCTCCATTCCCCAGCTGCAGGACGCCATTAAAGAGCTGCAGGAGCAGGGCTACAACATCCCCGACTATCCGGAAGAGCCGAAAAACGATGCCGAGAAGGCACTGCAGGCCAGATTCTCCAAGTGCCTGGGCAGCGCCGTCAACCCGGTTCTGCGTGAAGGCAACTCTGACCGCCGCGCCGCCGCCTCGGTCAAGAAATTCGCCCAGAAAAACCCCCACAGAATGATGAAGCCCTGGCCTGCCGTGTCCAAGACCCGCGTAGCGCACATGACGGAAAAAGACTTTTTCGCCAGCGAGACCTCCATCACCGTCAAAGATGCGACATCGGTAAAATACGAATTCGTTGCAGCCGATGGCAGCGTCACTCTCCTGAAAGACAAGCTGGCCCTGCAGGCTGGCGAAGTACTTGATTCATCGTCGCTGAACATCGCTGCCGTGCGTAAATTCTATGCAGAGCAGATTGAGGTCGCAAAAAAGGATGGCGTGCTGCTGTCCCTGCACCTCAAAGCGACCATGATGAAAATCTCCGACCCCTACATCTTCGGTCAATGCGTCACCGTTTTCTACAAAGATGTATTCGACAAGTACGGTGATGTATTCAAGGAGCTGGGCGTCAATGTCAGCAACGGCCTGGGCGACGTCTATGCCAAGATCAAGCGACTGCCCGAAGCCAAGAAGGCCGAAATCGAAGCGGCCATCATGGATGTCTACAAGACCCGCCCCGCCCTGGCGATGGTCGACTCCCGCAAAGGCATCACCAACCTGCACGTTCCCAATGACGTCATCATCGATGCCTCGATGCCGGTCGTTGTTCGCGACGGCGGCCAGATGTGGAACCTCAAGGACGAGCTTCAGGATACTCTCGCCATGGTTCCCGACCGCTGCTACGCCACCATGTATCAGACCATCATCGAAGACTGCCAGAAGCACGGCCAGTTCAACCCGGCCACCATGGGTCACGTATCCAACGTCGGCCTGATGGCTCAGAAGGCCGAAGAGTACGGCTCCCACGACAAGACCTTCTTCGCCCAGGGCAATGGCAAGATCCGCGTCGTGGATGCTTCCGGAGCCATCCTGCTTGAGCAGACGGTGGAAAAAGGCGACGTCTTCCGGTCCTGCCAGACCAAGGATGCTCCCATCCGGGACTGGGTCAAACTGGCTGTTACCCGCGCCAAGGCTTCCGGCTCCCCGGCCATCTTCTGGCTGGACGAAAATCGCGGCCACGATGCGCAGATCATCAACAAGGTCAACACCTACCTGAAAGACCACGACACCACCGGTCTCGACATCCGCATCATGAAGCCGGTCGACGCCATGAAGTTCGCCTGCGAAAGGGCCAGAAAAGGTCAGGACACCATTACCGTTACCGGCAACGTCCTGCGTGACTACCTGACTGACCTCTTCCCGATCCTGGAACTCGGCACCAGTGCAAGAATGCTCTCCATCGTCCCCCTGCTGAACGGCGGCGGGCTGTTCGAGACCGGCGCCGGCGGCTCCGCGCCCAAGCATGTCGAGCAGTTCCTCAAAGAAGGTCACCTGCGTTGGGACTCCCTCGGTGAATACTGCGCCCTGGTCCCCTCACTGGAGCATGTTGCCAGCAGAACCAAGGACGAGAAAATCCAGCTCTTTGCCGACACCCTCGATCAGGGCGTCACCAAGTACCTGGAAAATGCCAAGGCGCCTTCCCGCAAGGTGAACGAGATTGACAACCGTGGCAGCAGCTTCTACCTCGCCATGTACTGGGCCCAGGCCCTGGCCATGCAAAGTAAAGATGCCGAACTGAAGGCCCGTTTCACCAAGGTCGCCGCGGCCCTCGAAACGAACGAAGCCAAGATTAATCAGGAGCTTCTCGCTGCCCAGGGCAAACCGGTGGATATCGGCGGCTACTACCGCCCCGACCCGGTTAAAGCCGAGAAGGCCATGCGCCCCAGCGCAACCCTGAACGCAATTATCGACGCAATGTAAAAGCCTTAGCAGGTACGGGGCAACAGGATTGCCCCGTACCGTGTTTTTCCATTTCCCAACTTAAGGAGAGAAGACAATGGCAAGACCTAAAATCGCTCTTATCGGTGGTGGTCAGATTGGTGGCGTTCTGGCTCAGCTCTGCGCCCTGCGTGAACTGGGTGATGTTGTGCTGTTCGACATCGTTGACGGCCTGCCCCAGGGCAAGTGCCTCGACCTCGCCGAAGCCTCCCCGGTTGACGGCTTTGACGTCAACATCAAAGGCACCAACGATTACAGCGACATTCAAGGCTCCGACGTCGTCATCGTCACCGCCGGCCTGCCCCGCAAGCCCGGCATGAGCCGCGATGACCTGATCGAAGTCAACTCCAAGATCATGACTTCGGTTTCCGAAGGGATCAAGCAGTACGCTCCCAACGCCTTCGTCATCATCATCTCCAACCCCCTCGACGCCATGGTTACCCTGTGCCAGAAGATCACCGGCTTCCCCTCCGAGCGCGTCATGGGCCAGGCCGGCGTACTCGACTCGGCCCGTTTCCAGAGCTTCATCGCCTGGGAACTCGGCGTATCCATCAAGGACGTAAACGCCATGACTCTCGGCGGCCACGGCGACACCATGGTTCCCCTGGTTCGCTACGCCAGCGTCAACGGCATTCCGGTCATGGAACTGCTTGAGCAGAAGTACGGCAGCGCTGCCAAGGCCAAAGAAGTCATGGACGCCATGGTTGCCCGCACCAAGGATGCCGGCGGTGAAGTCGTTCGCCTGCTGAAAACCGGCAGCGCCTTCTACAGCCCGGCCTCCTCTGCTGTCGCCATGGCTGAGTCGATCCTCAAGGACCAGAAGCGCGTCCTGCCGGTCTGCGCCCTGCTCAAGGGTGAATTCGGCGTCAAAGGCTTCTACGTCGGCGTCCCCTGTATCCTCGGCGCCAAAGGCATCGAAAAGGTTGTCGAGTTCAAACTCAATGCCGAAGAGCAGGCCATGTTTGACAACTCGGTTGCCGCTGTTAAAGAACTTGTCGGCAGCATGAAGATGTAATTTCAGCTAGTTACTTGCCAGTCCCAAAGAAGGGCAATGGCAACATTGCCCTTCTTTTCTGTTACACAGAAAAAATATTGTTAGCGCAGTTATTTTGTGGCGACGTATACAATACTTATGGTAGGATTTCGACGTTTTTACCGGCGGTTACGCCGGGGTCAACTATCTGAAAAGGAGAACATCTGGAATGAGCAGTGCGAAAATTGAGGTCATCGAAAAGTACTGCAAGGGGTGCAGCATCTGTGTGGATTTCTGCCCCAAGCAGGTACTTGAGATGGACGCGTTCGTGGTTAAGGTTGTCAAGCCGGAAGATTGCATCGTTTGCATGCAATGCGAGCTTCGTTGCCCTGACTTTGCCATCAAGGTCCACAAAGATTAATTTTTCACAGGAGGTCGATTAACGTGGCTAAAAAAGTTGCTGTTATTCAGGGGAACACTGCTTGCGCCCTCGGTGCTATGTATGCCGGGTGCTCTTTTTTCGGCGGTTACCCAATCACTCCATCTACCGAAGTTGCTGAGGTTATGTCCGAAGAACTTCCCAAGGTGGGCGGTAAATTCATCCAGATGGAAGACGAAATTGCTGCCATGGCATCGGTTATCGGCGCTTCCCTTGCCGGAGCCAAGGCCTTGACTGCGACTTCGGGTCCCGGTGTATCACTCAAGCAGGAACTGATCGGCTATGCCTGCATTGCCGAGACCCCCTGCGTCATCATCAACGTTATGCGTGGCGGTCCTTCGACCGGTATGCCGACCGGCCCCGGCCAGTCCGACGTACAGCAGGCAAAATGGGGCACCCATGGTGACCATGCTACCATTGCACTGGTTCCCTCATCGATTCAGGAAATTTTCACTGAAACGGTACGCGCTTTCAACCTGGCAGAAAAATACCGCATGCCAGTACAGGTGCTCTACGATGAAATCGTCGGCCACATGCGTGAGCCGATCGAATTTCCCGAGCCGGGCGAACTTGAAATCATCAATCGTACCACTCCGACAGTTGCTCCTGCGGATTACAAGCCTTACGATACCAGTTTTGGCGACGTTCCGCCGCTGGCCGCGTTCGGCTCCGAATACCGCTTCCACGTCACTGGTCTGAACAAAGCACAGGACGGCTTCCCAACCACCAAGGCCGAACTGGTAGACGCCGAAGAGCGCCGCCAGATACGTAAGGTTGAATCGGCAGAAAATGCAGCCGCCATCGAGAAAAATGAAGAATATCTGTGTAACGATGCAGAAGTCCTCGTTTTCGCTTACGGCTCAACAGCCCGTAGTGCTCGTTATGCGGTCAACGAAATGCGTAAAGAAGGAATCAAGGCCGGCCTGTTCCGTCCTATCACCCTCTGGCCCTTCCCCGAAAAGCGCGTACAGGCCCTCGGTAAGCAGGTCAAAGCAATCGTCGTCCCCGAAATGAACCTCGGACAAATGATTCTTGAAGTTGAGCGTGTTACTAAAGGGAGCTGTGCCCTTGGCGGCGTATTCCGGGTCGACGGTGAACCGATCAATCCCGGCCAGATCATGAAGAAGGTCAAGGAGGTAATGTAATGTCGTACGATTATGATAAATGGCTCCGTCCCGGGAAACTTCCCCACATCTGGTGCCCTGGCTGCGGTCACGGTATTGTAATGAAAGGCCTGATCCGGGCCATGGACACCTGTGGTCTTGAAAAAAACAATACCGCTATCGTCTCTGGTATTGGCTGCGCCAGCCGTCTTCCCGGCTATATTGATGCTTGCACCCTGCATACCGCTCACGGCCGGGCTGCGGCCTTCGCCACCGGCGTCAAGATGGCCAAGCCTGAAATGACCGTCATCTGCTGCGGCGGAGACGGCGATGGTACTGCCATCGGTGGTAACCACTTCATTCACGCTTGCCGCCGTAACATTGACATGACCTACGTGATCATGAACAACTATATCTACGGCATGACCGGCGGTCAGTTCTCCCCTTGTACTCCGACCGGGATGAAAGCCTCCACCACTCCGTATGGCAACCCTGATCCGATTTTCGACATCAGCAAACTCGCGATCGGCGCCGGCGCTACCTTTGTCGCCCGGACTACGGCCTTTCATGCGACCCAGATCGACAAATTGATTGTCGAAGGAATCAAGCACAAAGGAATGGCAGTAATCGAAGTTCTGGACGACTGCCCCACCAGCTACGGTCGCCGTAACAAATACCGCAGCGTTGTCGACATGATGAAGCGCCTGAAGGATATTGCCGTTCCGGTAGCCGCTGCCGCCAAGATGACCGCCGAACAACTCGAAGGCAAAACTCTGACCGGTGTTCTGTACAAGGAAGACAAGCCCGAGTACTGCGAACAGTACGCCAAGGTCATCGCTAAAGCTAAAGGCGCTTGATCGTCAATCTGTGAATTAAGGAGAGTTTAATATGGCTGAAAGATATGAAATCCGGTTCTCCGGGGCTGGCGGCCAAGGTCTGATTACGGCCGGCATTATCCTTGCCGAGGCGGCCGCGATCCTTGAAAAAAAACATGCTGCACAGTCCCAGAGCTATGGCCCTGAGGCCCGCGGCGGCGCTTCCAAGTCTGAGGTTATCATTTCCGATAGCCCGATTGACTACCCCAAAGCGACCATCGTCGATGCCTGCTTGGCCATGACCCAGGAATCTGCCGACAAGTATGCCAATGGCATCAAGGAAGGCGGCGTCCTCCTGCTGGACAGCGACATGGTTACCCGTGATCCTAAGGGAAATTTCAAGACCTACAAGCTGCCGATCATGCGGACCGCCAGAGTCGACCTTGGTCGTGAAATCGTCGCCAATGTGGTCGCACTTGGTGCCATGATTGCCCTGACCAATGTGGTTTCTCGTGAATCCGGTGAAAAAGCGGTACTGGCTAAGGTTCCCGAAGCCTTTGTCGCTTTGAACAAAAAAGCCTACAGCCTTGGCTTTGAGATGGCTAAAGCTCTGATCTAAGCGCAGA
>NZ_JBFHGD010000045.1:0-18725 GCF_041583255.1 Trichloromonas sp.
TCTCCGACAGGCCGGGACCGAGCATCCCCTGCAGCGACAGGTCGCCGGCCAGGCGAGCCAGCACGATCATCCCGAACAGGACGGTCGGTTCGGCCAGGCAGGAAAAGGTGACCTCGCGGGCCGCCCCCATCCCCTCGAAGCTCGAACCGGTGTCGAGGGCGGCCGAGGCGGTGAAGAAGCGGGCCAGGCCGAACAGGTAGACGAACAGGATCATGTCGCCGTCGAAGGAGACCGGTGCGGCCAGGGCGCCGAAGGGGAGCAGCATCGCGGCCAGCAGCGGTACGGCCAGGCCGACCACCGGTCCGGCCAGAAAGACCCAGGTGGTGGTCTCGCTGAGGACCATCCCCTTGCGCAGCAGCTTCCACAGGTCGAAATAGAGCTGCAGAAACGGAGCCCCGCAGCGGCCGCCGAAGAGGGCCTTGGTTTTGCCGATCACCCCGAGCAGCAGGGGGGAGAGCAGCAGCAGGATGACCAGGTGAATCAGGGCGTTGCCGATCATGTCAACCTCGTAACAGGGTAGCCAGCGTCAACAGGGCGCCGAGAACCAGCGCCACGTACAACAGGTAGCAGCCGGTGTGGCCGTTCTGCACCCGCGCCCGCAGCCAGGTGCAGATGCGGATAGCGAAGCGGCAGGCGGGAACCACGCCGCGGTCGAGAACGGTGTCGGGGGTGTGGGTGGCCAGTTCGGCCGGTTTTGCCAGCAGTTCTTCGACCCGGCCGCCATGGCGCTCGGGGCGAAGTCCCCAGCGCAGGAGCCCGACCAGCATTTCGGCAAAGGATGAGGCGGTGTACTGCATGCGTGCCGCGGGGAAGGCGTAGCCGCAGCCCCAGGTCGGAAGGTGCGGCGTCTGGGTCGTTTTTCGGCGAGAGATCCAGAGGGCCAGCGTTCCGAGCAGAAGCGCCAGGGCCAGGGCGGCCCCGCTGATGCCGGCCACCGGGGCGACCGCAGTGGAGAGGGACGGCAGGGGGCCGGTTTCTGCGGACCATGCCGCCAGGGCCCGGTCGAGCAGGGGGACGGCGGCCGCAGGAAAGAGCCCGATCAGGGCGCAGCAGGCGAGCAGCACCGCCATCGGCAACAGCATGCTGGCGGGTGCTTCGTGGGCGGATGCGGCGGCGGGGGTGCGCGGGCTGCCGAGGAAGGCGGCACCGAAAACCTTGACGAAGCAGGCCAGGGCCAGACCGCCAATCAGGGCCAGCACCGGGGCGGCGAAGACCGCCAACCGCAGGGCCGGTGCGTCATGGCCGAGGGACTTGAATAACCCGAGGTAGATGAACCATTCGCTGACGAAGCCGTTTAGAGGCGGCAGTCCGCAGATGGCGACCGCGCCGCCGAGAAAGCACAGGCCGGTCAACGGCTGCCGCTGCAGCAGGCCGCCGTAATGGTCGATTTCCCTGCTGCCGGTGGCGTGAATTAGTGATCCGGCGCCGAGAAACAGCAGCGATTTGAACAGGCCGTGATTGATTACGTGCAGCAGCGCCCCGGCCAGGCCCAGGGTGGTGAGCAGCGGCTGGCCGCAGCTTTTGCCGAGCAGGGCGGTCCCCAGGCCGAGGGCGATGATGCCGATATTTTCGACGCTGTGATAGGCCAGCAGGCGCTTGATGTCATGCTGGGCGATGGCGAAGGCGACCCCCATGACGCCGGAAATGGCGCCGAGGGCCAGGATAGTCCAGCCCCACCAGATCGGCGGGATATCAAAAAAGCCGGTTACCCGGATGAGCCCGTAAATGCCGGTTTTGATCATGACCCCGGAGAGCAGAGCCGAAACCTGGCTGGGGGCGGCGGCATGGGCGCCTGGCAGCCAGATGTGCAGCGGCATCAGTCCGGCTTTGAGACCGAAGCCGAACAGGGCGAGCAGAAAGATGGCGGTGGCCGGGGCCGCGGCGTCAGGCAGGCTTCCGACCGGGGGGAAGTCGAAGCTGCCGCTGAACTGGCCGAGCAGGGCGAACAGGGCAAGCAGCGCCAGCGTTCCGGCATGGGTGCAGGCCAGGTAGATAAAGCCCGCGCGACGGATTTCAAGCCCCCGGTCGTCGGTGGTGATCAGGAAGAAACCGGTCAGGGCCATGATCTCCCAACTGACCAGAAACAGGATGCCGTTGCTGGCGGTCAGCACCAGGGTCAGGGCGCCGGCCATCCAGCCGTAGAAGAAGCGCAGCCTGATGCCGCTCAGCGGGTTGCTGCGTTGCGGCCAGTAGCCGAGGGTATAGACGGCGCCGGCAGCACTGACCAGGTAGACCGGCAGCAGAAAGCAGGCCGAGATGCCGTCAATGGTCAACGAAAAGGCGCCGCCGGGAATCGGCCATGGCAGCTGGATGGCCGGAGTGGCCGGAGCCAGCAGGGCGGCGGCCACCGCGCCGGCTCCCAGCAGCGCACCGGTTATCAGGAACCCTGCCGCAAGGCGTTCCCCGCGCGGCGACGTTCGGCCGCAGAAGAAGCCGGGAAGCCCGGAGCCTAGCAGCATCAGGGTTGCCGAGATAAACGCTGCCATCACCATGGCAATCCCCACTCGGTCAGGGTGGACCAGGCCAGCAGCAAAAAGCAGGTGAGGAAAATGTAGAGCAGGTAGATATGCAGACGGCCGTGCTGCAGCCAGTGCAGCTGGTTGCAGCGGCGGGCAATTTCGCTGAAGAACGGGGCAAGCAGCCGCTGAAAGACCGGGTCGGCCGATTCCTGGGATATCGTTTCCACGGCCGGGAAGATAGCCTGGGGCGCGGCGCCGGTTTCTTTCGGGCGCAGCCCTTGCGGCAACAGTTGATGCTGAACCAGTTCGGCATACCCCTCGGCCGTATAGGCCATCCTGACACCGGGAAACGCATAGCCGCAGCCCCAGGTGGGGCGTTTCCCGTCGACCCGGCGCAATCGCCGATGCAGACCGAAGGCGATGAGCAGAATGATGGCCAGGGCGGCGAAGAGGCTTGTCCCGAGTCGGCCGATGGAATCCGGCAGTGCCTGGGGCGGCAGTGCGGACTGGTGGAGGCAGTCTCCGGCGACGCCGAGAATCAGCCGCAGCGGAGTTTCGGGAAAAAGCCCGAACGCCAGACAGAGCCCAAAAAGCACGGCCATGGGCAGCAGCATGGGCCAGCCCGCTTCATGGGCGAGGGCGGCCTTTGGCTGGCGGGGCTGGCCGAGCAGCGCGATGCCGGTCAGGCGGGTAAAAACCACCACCGCCAAGCCCCCGGTCAGGGCCAGCAGCCCGACCAGCAGTAAGGGGAAGAGGCCCTGCAGGCCGCCTGAAGCATTGCCGGTCTGCAGCAGTCCCCGGTAGATCAGCCATTCGCTGACAAAACCGTTGAGCGGGGGGAGCGCGCAGATGGCGATGCTGCCGCCGAGCAGCAGGGTTCCGGTGGCGGGCATCCGCCTTAACAGGCCGCCCATCTGGTCAAGGTCACGGGTGCCGGTGCCGTCCAACAGGGAGCCGGCACCCAAAAACATCAGCCCTTTGAACAGGGCGTGGTTCCACAGGTGCAGCAGCCCGCCGGCCAGGGCCAGCAGGGCGATTTCTGGCAGCTGGCGGGCGGCGGCGTACCAGCCTAGTCCCAGTGCCATAAAGATCAGGCCGACGTTCTCCACGGTGGAGTAGGCCAGGCAGCGCTTGATGTCCTGCTGCATGGCCGCCATCGATATTCCGAACAAGGCGCCGGCGATCCCCAGCCCCATCAGCAGGCCGCCCCACCAGGCCGGTGCCGGCGGCAGGAATCCGCAGATTCGAAGAATGCCGTAGATGCCGGTCTTGATCATGACCCCGGACATCAGGGCTGAAACGTGACTCGGCGCCGCGGGATGGGCGTCGGGCAGCCAGACGTGCAGGGGGAAAAGACCCGCCTTGGCCCCGAATCCGAAGAGCGCCAGCAGGGAAATTACGGCTGCAGGGCCGGCCGAGAGATCGACCAGCGAGCCGAAAGCGGCAAAATCCGGGCTGCCGGCCCAGGCGCTCAGCAGCAGGAAGAGGGCAAAGAGCAGGCCTGTGCCGAGGTGGGTGGACAGCAGGTAGAGCCAGCCTGCCCGGCGGACGTACTCATGCTGCTGCTCGAAGGTCACCAGAAAAAAAGAGGTCAGCGACATCAGTTCCCAGGCGGTCAGAAACAGCACCGCATTGGCGGCGGTTGTTACCAGGGCCATGGTTGCGACAAGCAGGTTGAAGAAGAACCAGGGTGGTCCCTGGCGCCGGGTGGCGGCGGTGCTTTTCAGGTATTCATTGCCGTAGAGGGCGCAGAGCAGGGACAGGGTGAAGATGGGGACGAGGAAGAATGCTGAAAGACGATCGATGTGCAGGGTGAAGCTGCCGCCGGGAACCTGCCAGAAAAGGCTGAGATGCTCTGATGTCCCGGAACCTAGCGCCGGCCCTGCTGCGGCAAGTCCCAGCAGGCAGGCGAGGATCGCGCTTCCGGAGCCGATGGTGGTGGCCAGTTTTGCTCGCCTGCCGGCCAGCAGGGCTCCCAGCCCCCCTGTCAGTAGTATCCCAAGGGCAAGGAGCAGTGGTTTCATGGCCTGGTGGCCCCCAGTTCTGTTTCAGCCAGGCGCAGGGCCGAGAAGATTTCTTCGCGGGTGCCTACTTCTGTCAGTGTTTTCATGAACCTCTTGTCGTGGAGCACGAAGCCGAGTTTCGAAAGCAGGTGCAGGTGGGAGCGGAGGGTCGGGGTGATGACCGTAAAGAGGATGCGGACCGGCTGTCCATCCAGGGCATGAAAATCGACGGACTGTTCAAGGAAGCAGAGGGTAACGGTCGGCTTGGTGATGTGCAGCAGGACCGGGTTGCGGGGGTGGGGAATGGCAATCCCGTTGCCGATGCCGGTGGAGGCGATGCGCTCCCGGGCCACCAGGACCCGCTGCAGGTAGCCCCGGTCGACTTCGTCGGGGAGCCGCAGGTGCTGGGCGACCTCGGTGAGTACGATGTCCCGGCTCGCCCCCCCGACCCGGTAGAAAACCCCGCCCGCTTCCATGGCCTCGCTCAGCGACGGCAGCGGGGCGGCATCGGCCTCGGGTTCGTGGATGAGTTCGGGAGAAACCCCCATCCGCCGCGAAGTTGCCCACTCGAGCAGCTCGGAGCGGTTGAAGCGGTACTGCTCGTGGACCCGGTAGGCGGGAATGATTTCCTGCTTGATCCAGCGATAGATGGTTTTTTCGGACAGGTTCAGCAGTCTGGCGGCGTCTTTAACGGATAGGTTCATTTATCCCTCATCAATGACATCATTGCTTCCATGTGGACATCTTTGGACATTAGTCCATGGTGTCGATCTTTGTCAAGGGGGTTTTGTCGGTGTGGGGAGGGCGTGCGGAATGTTGAAAACAAAAAAACCGCCCGAAAGGGCGGTTTCAATCGTTTGCTGGCGACGGATGTCGTTAGGGGATCGAGTGGGAAAAATAATGCTGGTCGTGGCTCTTGGGCGCCTTGAACGCTTCGGTGAAGGTTATCCCCATCGGTTTCATCAGGATGATCGCCATGATGCCGATGACGAGAAAGGCGGCAGTCCAGTTCAGCAGGGTGGTCAGCCAGGGCCAGTCGGTTTCACGGAGTTTTTGCTGTGACTTGTCGTCCTCTTCTTCGTCGCGAGCCATGGCCCGGGCGGCCTTGCGCATGAAATGGCCGGAACTCATAAAGATGACCGCGGAGACGACAAACTGGGGCATGGCGTCAATCGGCAGTTTGCCGGAAATCAGCATGACCGCGTAGAATATCATGGCACAGAGTCCCAGGAGAATCATGTGCTGGCTTATTTTAGCGTTCATTGACCTCCCCTGTTGCGATGGCGTTATATGTCGAAATTAACCATTGTTCTAAAATAAGTCAAGACCTAAGTGTGAGTCGAGGAGTCTTTTGTTTTGCAGTGTTTGGGTGGATGGGTGTTTTTTGTCTTAACTGAAACCTGGTTTTATTTTCATGGGAGGGGAGACGGGAGGGCTTGACCTGCGATCATTTATTTTGAAGAAGCGGCGAATGCATGGTTCCGGTTTATGGTGCCCAGAAGGATGGGGGAATGCAGAAACGGTGCAATGCGGTGATGCGCTGTAATATTATGGTTTGTTTGTTCTGGCGGGGTGGCTCGGGAAAGAGCCCGGAACTGGCCCTCGACAGTACCGGACTCTCCCCGTTCCTTAAGGAGTAACTGCCAGAAATAAAAGCAAGCGGCATGCCATCTGTATGCGTCGGGGTGTGAAAAGTTAAAGCACGTAATTTCAGTTGTTTAGAACGTGATAATGGGGGCTGTGCGGAAGAGGGGGGCGATGATTTTTTTTTGCGTATATGCGAAAAAAAACTGTGATTTATGAGGCATACCATAACGGGTGGATCGGTGGGGAAGGGGCTGGCAGGGGGTAACCGCTTGATTCAGCGCCAGCTTTGTTTTGTCGGGGAGGGGCTTTGCTCAGGCGTTGCATGGGCGAAAAACATTCATGGTAAATTCGCATGTCTGCAAAAGTTGACTGGCCGTGCAAGTCAGGACGGGTGTTTCTGAATCGTTTGGTCCATTGTCCTGTCGTGTTCGCCCAGGGGGGCGACGGCGCGACCGAAAATCTCGTTCAAGATCTGGGCAAGGCCGGTGTAGATGGCGGCGAAAGCGCAGAAGACGCCTGCCCAGCCGGAAATCGCGGTAATGAGACGGCTGCCGGTTGCGGTGCCGGCAGCCAGAAGGAGATAAAAAAGAATCAGCGAGCCGAGCACGAATTGCAGAGACCTGTTCAGCTTCAGGGCACCGAGGAAAAGAACCGCGGTAAACAGCCCCCACAAAACCAGGTAAGCGGTCATGGCGGTATCCTGGTGAAATTCACCGAACCGGTTGCCAGGTAGAATGGTCATGGCGATCAGCGACAGCCAGAAGAGGCCGAAGGAGGTGAAGGCCGCGGCGCCGAAAAGGTGCTGGCGTTTCCACTCCACGAAGCCGACGACGATCTGGCCAAGGCCGCCGTAAAAAACCCCCATGCCGAGCATGGTGCTGTCGAGCGGAAAGGTGCCGGTATGGTGAAGGCCTAGCAGCGCCGTGGTCATGCCGAAGGCGAGCAACCCGGAAGGGGCCGGATTGGCCAAGGTGTCGGCAGGGGAGAGTGGTTTGGTTGCAGTGCGTTTGACCGCTTCTGTTTCAGGTTCCGGTCGGGTGCTGGATGGCTCAGAACGAGGCAAGGATTCGCTCGGTTGTCGGAGCAGCGCTGCTGCTGGTGCCGAGGCGGGCGAGTCATCCCGGTAAGAGAGAGCCGCTTCCTCCGGGTGTCGTTCCATCAGGTCCAGGAAGAGCGGGCAGCGATCCGGGTGGGATGAGCAGAATTGAATGATTTTTCTGACGTCGGATGGTGAAATATAACTACAGCCGACATCGCAGTAATCTTCGTTTTTTCCGAAAAAAGGGCAGATCATTCAAGAGTCCTCAGTCGGTGCCGGCCGGTGTTTTGTTACGCCTGGCCAGGAAAAGTGATCGTTAATCACTAGAGCAACCGGCGTACCAAATCCGTAAAAAAATAAGCAATAAAATAAAAGCGTATTATTCCGGTGGGTTGAATGCGTCTTTCGGGGGGGTGGGTAATGCTGGCAGGGGCGTTCTTTTTTGCATGAATGCAAGAGGGGCGAGCCCTCCCGAATCAGGCCCGGGAGGGCCCGGTTCCGGGAGAGGAGATGGAACTTCTATGTTATCGGTGCATTAGCCGCTTACGTCTGCCAATATTCGCGATGCTGCAGGTGTGCCAGGGCGGCCTGCCTCAGATTTGCAGCGGTGCGAGAGCCGATCAGGAATAATCTTCCTTTTTGATGTCGTATTTCTTGAGTTTGCGGTAAATGGTAGCCATGTTCATGCCTGCTTCGCGGGCCGCAGCATCGATGTTTCCGGCGCTCTTTTTCAACAGGCCGATCAGGTAATTGGTCTCAAAGCGGGAGAGGGCGGCGGAATAGCCGTCTTCTTCGACATCCTCCCGGGCCGGCGCGGACTCGACCTCGATGAACTGGGACAAGACCGGCAGGCTGATCCATTCGTCGTTTTCGATGGCCATGCAGGCCTCGATGACGTTGCGCAGCTGCCGAATGTTGCCGGGCCAGCCGTAGTCGCAGGCGGATTGAAAGGCTTCGGGCGAAAGACCGCGGATCCGGGTGCCGAACTTTTCGTTCTGCAGCTTGATGAAATGCGCTGCCAGCAGCGGGATGTCTTTGCGCCGTTCCCGCAATGGCGGCAGGTGAACGTTGACCACATTGAAGCGGTAATAGAGATCCTCGCGGAAGGTGCCGGCCTTGACTTCGGCCATCAGGTCCGAGTTGGTGGCCGAAATGACCCGGACATCGACCTTGATCGGCTTGGTGTCGCCGAGGCGCAGGAACTCCTGCTCCTGCAGAAAGCGCAGCAGGGTCTTCTGCACGTTCATCGGCAGGTTGCCGATTTCGTCCAGAAACAGGGTGCCGCCGTCGGCCGCCTCGAGCAGGCCCTGGCGATTTTCCGTGGCGCCGGTGAAGGCCCCTTTCTTGGTGCCGAACAGTTCGCTCTCGAGGATGGTTTCCGGCAGGGCGCCGCAGTTGATGGCGACAAACCGTTTACCCTTGCGCGGCGAATTGTAATGCACGGCCTGGGCGATCAGCTCTTTGCCGGTTCCTGATTCGCCGGTGATCAGCACCGAGGTGTCGCGGATGGCCACTTTTTCGACCTTCTGCAGCAGGTCCTTGAGCTGGGGGGAATCGCCGATGATGTTGTCGAAGCGGAACTTGCCGACCAGTTCGTCGCGCAGTTCCCGGTTTTCGGTCAGCAGCTGGGTGTGCTTGAGTGCGTTTTTGACCCGGTACAGCAGCTCCTCGGGTTCAAAGGGCTTGGTCAGCATGTCGTAGGCCCCCTTGCGCAGGGCCTGGATCGACATGTCGACGGTGGCGTGGGCGGTGATCATGATGACCGGGATGTCAGGCGATTTGTCCTTGATCCGGCCCAGTACCTCGAGACCGTCCATGCCCGGCATCTTGATGTCGGAAATCACCAGGTCCCAGTCACCGTGGCGGTAATCCTCCACGGCCTCGAAGGAGCGGGTGTATCCCTTCACCGTGTAGCCGCTATCGGTGAGGATGGCCACCATCATCCGACAGAGACCTTCTTCGTCGTCAACCAGCAGGATCCGTTTCGGAGCCATCTAAGTAGTCCTCCCGTGTCACTGGCAGCCGGACGGTAATGGTGGTCCCCACGCCGACCGTGCTGTCCAGGGTGATTTGCCCCTGATGCTGTTCTATGATCTGTTTGGTGATGGCCAGGCCGAGCCCGGTACCCCGGGCCCGGGTGGTGAAAAACGGCTCGAAGATCTTTTCCAGGTTTTCTTCCGGAATCCCGGCGCCGTTGTCGGCAAAGATGATATTGACCCAGCTCTCGTCGAAGGTGGTTCTGACGACCAGCTGTCCGCCTTCCTGCATGGCAGCGCCGGCGTTGAGAATCAGGTTGATTGCCACCTGGCGCAACTGGTCGCCGTCGACCTGGATGCGGGGGAGTTCCGGGGCGAACTCCTTGAGCACGCTGACATGGTGCATGTCGGTATGGTTGGCGGCAAAATCGACGATCTGGTGCAGCAGCCCGTGGATGTCGGTTTCGGCCAGGGTCGGTTGCGGAGTGCGGGCGTAACTGAGCAGGTCCTGGACGATTTTTTTGCAGCGCTTGCTCTCCCGCTTGATCTCGTGGATGAAGTTGTAATAGGGCTCGTCCGGCGACATCTTGCCTTCCATGTAGCTGGCATAGCCGAGAATGACGCCGAGCGGGTTGTTGATCTCGTGGGCCACCCCCGACGAGAGGACTCCCAGCGAGGCCATTTTCCCCTGTTGGGCCAGCGAGGACTCCATCTCCCGGTTGCGACGGATCATGCTGGTCATCTTGTTGAAGGCGATGGCCAATTCGCCCAGTTCGTCGTTCGACTCGACCGGCATGCGCTGCTCGAGCCGGCCCTTCTTGACCTGGCGGATGACGGCGATCATGTTCTGGATCGGTTCGGTCAGGATCCGCGAGGCGATCACCAGCAGGATCACGGCCATGGTGTCGACGAACAGCGGGAGCATCAGCATGCTCGCCATGATTCGCCATTTGATGACGTTGGCCTCGTGGAAGAACTCGTCTTCGTAGGAGCCGACGGCGACGATCCAGTCCCAGGGCTTGTAGTAGCGGTAGCGGACGATTTTCATGCGCGGTGTGGCGTCGCCGATGTTCTGCCAGGGGTAGCGGATCCAGCCGTTTTTATGCTGGGTCATTTCGCGGATGAAATGACGTCCGTCCGAATCCTGGCTGTCTGCGACATTCTGACCTTCGGCATCGGGGTGGATGGTCAGGGTTCCCTGGCGGTCCATGCAGAAGATATAACCGGTCTGGCCGACCCGCTTGCTTTTGATCTTGAGTTTGAGGTCGGCCAGGGATTGCTTTTCGAACTCCACGTCTTCGTAGGTCTCTTCGATGTAGCCGCCGGTGGCGATGATCCAGTCCCACTCGGGAAAATAGCGGTAGGCGACGATTTTCTTGCGCGGCAGGCGGTCGCCGAGGGCCTCGTTGCGCCAGGGGTAGATGCTGAACAGGACCTGCCCCGGCGGAGACTTTACCGCGGTCTGGATCAGGGCGCGGATAAAATAGCGACCATCTTCGTCCTGCTCGTTGAAGATGTTTTCCCCCTCGCGGGCAACATGCACCAGCAGGTCACCGGAACTGTTCATCGCATAGGTGTAGCCGCTTTCGCCGAAGCTGACCTGCTTCAGGGACCTCCGGGCCAGAGCCTGGGCTGCCGGCAGGGACAGTTCCCCCTTCTGCTGCTGCTGATACTGGGTTGCGACCAGGTTGTAAGCCAGGTCGGTCAGGGTTGTCAGTTCCTCGCGAATCAGTTTCTGCTTGTCCTGCTTGTAGACCTGGAACTGCTGATGGTGGGCATCGAGCAGGTCGATGGTGAAGTGGGCCATGTGGTCCAGGTCGTCTTTGCTGGTCGTGGTGATGCCGCGATAGGCCTGCTGGGTCGCAATGACCCCGATCACGCCGCCGATCACGAAAATAGGCAGGATGACCAGGGGCAGGACCAGGCAGAGAATCTTGCCGCGCAGGCGCAGGTTGTTGACGAATTTGAAGAGGTAAGGGTTCATTCCAGCTCAATAATATTGGAGATTTGCAAGAGTATGGTGTAAACGGCATGTTAAAGTCAAGCGTGGGGATGGGGGGTGGGGCCGGTTTTGACGGGTGGGGCCGAAAGAGTCGCGGCCGGTGTGGTTCAGGTCAGCCGGTCCGGCTCCTGTGAGGTGTCCGGCAGGGAGAAGGTGCTGCGGTAATGGCGGATTTCAAGCAGGGCGATCTTGATGGCGCTGGCGACGGGAACACCGATGATCATCCCCAGTACCCCGTATAGCTTGCCGCCCATGATGATGGCCAAAATGACCCAGAGGGGGTGCAGGTTGGAGACCCGCGAAATGAGGATCGGGATGAGAATGAAATTGTCGACGATGATCTGGGCGATGAGGATGTAGACGATGAGGATCCACCAGAACTGTCCCCCCATGCCGAGGTCGACCAGGGCGATGAGGATGCCGGGCACCATGCCGATGAGCGGACCGATGTAGGGGACCAGGTTGGTCACCCCGGCGAACAGACCGAGGATCGGTGCATAGCGGATGTCGGTCAGCGACAGGCCGGCGGTCACCACTACCCCGACGATAAAGGCTTCGAGAATGCGGCCGCGGATGAAGTGGGCCGTCTGCCGGCTGATCAGGTAGGAGAGGTCGTGGGCCATTTCGAAGTAGCGGTTCGGGGTCAGGGCCACGCAGAGGCGCAGGATGCGGGTGCCGTCGCGAAGAAAGAAAAAGGAAAAGAGCGGAACCAGGATCATCAGGCTGCCGAGCCGCAGGGCTGATTTCGGGGTTTCGACCAGGATCTGGGCCAGCAGCTGCTCGGCCAGGGTGCGGGCGCGGCCGGGCAGGTCGTAGTATTCGATATAGGGAAAGCGGTCCAGCAGGTTGGCCTGCCCTTCGCGCAGCAGGGCGATGAATTTCGCCGTATAGCGCGGCAGGTCGGTGCGCAGCGAGTTCCACATGTCTTGCCAATGGGGGCTGATCCAGGTGGCAGCCAGCAGGAGCAGGGCGGCGACCAGCAGGTAGAGCAGAAAAATGCTGGTGGTTCGGCTGATGTTCTCCCGTTCGACAAAGGTGACCATGGGGTCAAGCAGGAAGGTGACGATGAGGGAGAGCAGGATCGGTACGAACAGGCCGGTGGTGGCGGTCTGGATCAGCGAAATGATGGTCGAGGCCGAGGAGAAGATCGACAGACCGGCAGCGATGCCGGCAGTCAGAACCAGAAACAGCAGCAGCAGGTGAACGCGGGTCAGGTCTTGTTTCGGTGCCATATGGTCACATTTCAGGTTTCAGGTTCAATATCGGCGGGGGGCAGGGGCACTGCCGGTGCGGCGGTGGTGCGGAGCTGTCGGAGTTCGATCTCGGCCGCCTGCAGGCGTTCGCTGAGAATGCGGGCCAGGCCGGCGAGAACGGTATTGGTGACCGCCGGGTGCTTCTGGGTCGATTCCAGCAGATCGGCACGGAACAACCCGATCAGCTCGGTGTTTTCAAGGGTGCGGGCGGAAGCGGTCCGCCGTGCCGGCGCCATCAGGGTCGATTCGCCGAAGAAGTCCCCCGGTCCCAGAAGCGCCAACTGCACTTTCTGGCCGTCCGGTTTGCGGACAAAGATGGAAACCCGTCCGGAGCGGATTGCGTACATCCCGGTTCCCGGGTCGCCTTCTTCGAAAACCGTTTCCGCCGGCGCGTAGTGGCGGGGATGCACGAGGGTCTCGATGAAATTCAGCTCGCGGCGACCAAGGTCGGCAAATATGGCCAGGTTCTGCAAAAAATAGGCGAGCGAATCCTCTTCGTTTTTTTTTCGGAAGATGTTGCTCCACAGCGGATTCACGGCAGGCTCCAAGAACAGGTTGTAAACATTCGGAGATTATACCAGCCTGCCTGAGGAAGACCAGAGAAATCGATTTTCGACCCGCGGTCGCGCCCTTGACCGCCGGTTGCGGGCGGCTTCCGTCGTGCACTGTTGGTCCTGCCTGCTCAGCTCAGTTGACAGCCGATGGGCTCCTTGCTATTCTCACAACAATTCTACAGGAGACTTATTCATGAACGTTTATCGCTGCCGTATCTGTGGTGATCCCTATCTAGGCGCGGAGCGGCCGAGCCATTGCCCTTTCTGCGGGGCCCATGCAAGGCATATCGTTCCGGCCGCCGATTATCGGCCGGTTCCTGTTGGCGATCTGAGCAAGAAGAGCCGTGAGAATCTTGAGCGTGCGCTCGAGCTCGAAGTCGGCAACAGCACCTTCTACCGGGGCGCTGCCCAGGTGGCCGACAACGAGGAGGGGCAGGCCCTCTTCTCCGCGCTGGCCAAAGTCGAGGCGGAGCACGCCTCGGTTCTCTGCAAGATTCTCGGTGTCCCCAAGCCCGAAGAGCTTTTCGAGCCCGGAGAATGCTCGCCGTCACACAAGGAAAACCTGGCCGAGTCGCACAAGCGAGAAGGCCGGGCCGTGCAGCTCTATACGCGGTTTCTCGATGAGGCGACCGAGGAGCGGGTCAAGCTGGTGCTGGGTGCCTTTATTGAAATCGAGTCCGATCATCTCGGCCTGTCCGAATGATTCGCGGTCGCTGATGTGCTAAACCAAAAAGCCAGGGATCTCCCTGGCTTTTTTTGCTTCATGTCGCAGACTGAAAGGGTTGCCTGGTCAATGGACGGGCCGACAGCGGAATTCGACCTGAAAAAAATCCCCGCCGCCCCCGGCGTCTACCTGATGAAGGGGGCCGAGGGGGTGGTGCTTTACGTCGGCAAGGCCAAACACCTGCGCAACCGGCTGCGCAGCTACTTTTCCGCCGCCGGTGACGGGCGCGCCCATATCCGCTTTCTCATGGCTCGGGTCCGCGACATCGAGACGATTGTCACCGATACCGAAAAAGAAGCGCTGATCCTCGAAAATACCCTGATCAAGCAGCACCGCCCCCGCTACAACATCACCCTGCGGGACGACAAGACCTACGTTTCGCTGCGCCTCGACCTGGCCGAAGAATTTCCCGCGCTGCAGGTGGTTCGCAAGGTCCGGCGCGACGGCGCCCTTTATTTCGGCCCCTTCGCGTCCTCCTCGGCGGTTCGGGACACGCTGAAGGAAATCTACCGGATTTTCCCGCTGCGGCATTACCCGATCGGCGTCTGTCGCCAGCGCGGCCGCCCCTGCCTCTTTTTTCAGATCGGCCAGTGCAGCGCCCCCTGCCATGACCGAATCAGCGCCCGGGAATACCGGGAGCTGGTCGACGGCGTAATCGCCCTGTTGTCCGGTCGCGAAAGCGACGTGTTGCAGGTTCTGCGGCAGAAAATGCTGACGGCGTCCTCCTCCCTGCGCTTCGAAGAGGCGGCCCGGCTGCGCGACCAGATCCGTTCCATCGAGCAGACCGTTGAGCGGCAGAAGGTGGTGACGCCGGCCGGCGGTGACCAGGACGTGCTCGGGCTGCACCGGGAAGGGGGGCAGGTCGAAGTGGCGATCCTGTTCATCCGCCAGGGCAAGCTGGTTGATCGGCGCAGTTTTGCCATCGATTGGAAGCTGGACGAAGATGAACTCCTCTCCTCGTTTCTGCAGCAGTTCTACGGGCGGGAAGTGCTTATTCCCGATCAGCTGCTGCTCCCGCTGCTGCCGGAAGGTGCTGCGACCCTGGCAGATTGGCTCGGCGATCGCAAGGGGCGCAAGGTGGAGGTGCTGGCACCGCAGCGGGGCGCCAAGCGCGAGCTGGTGGAGTTGGCCGACCGCAATGCCCGTGAATCGTTTCGTGAACGGGGGAGCCGCCGTGAGGCCATCGAAGGCGTGCTTGTAGAACTTCGCCAACGGCTGCACCTTGACCGGCTGCCCAGGCGGATGGAATGTTACGATATTTCCAACGTACAGGGGCAGCAGAGTGTCGGCAGCATGGCGGTGCTGCTCGATGGCGAGCCGGCCCACGCCGAATACCGCCAGTTTAAAATCCGCACGGTGACGGGGGCGGACGACTTTGCCTCACTCTACGAGGTCCTGCAGCGTCGCCTCAGCCGCGGCCGCGACGACGGACTGCTGCCCGATTTTATCCTGATCGACGGCGGCAAGGGGCAGCTCGGGGTGGTCGACCGGGTGCTGGCTGAACTCGGTCTGGCCGGCCGGATCGACTGCGCCGGTATCGCTAAAAGCCGGGTTATGGCCAACGTGCGCGGGCGGGCCCTTGAGCGCAGCGAAGAGCGATTTTTTCTGCCCGGGCGCAAGAACCCGGTGCTGCTCCGACAGGGGTCACCGGCGCTGTTCATGCTTGAGCGGCTACGCGATGAAGCGCATCGTTTTGCCCTGGCCCAGCATCGCAAGCTGCGCAGCAAGGCCGCGCTTGCTTCGGTGCTCGAAGAGATTCCCGGCGTCGGTCCGGCCCGCCGCAAGGGCTTGCTCAGGCATTTTGGCAGCCTGAAGCGAATTCGTGAGGCCACCCTGGAGGAGCTGCTGAGGGTCCCCGGTTTGCCGGAGCCGGTGGCCCGGGGGCTCTGGGCGTTTTTTTCCGGTCAGTCCGCCCCTTGATGCATCCTTGCCCCTGCGCCGCGGCCCGTTGCCGGGAACTTTCTGATTGCATTTTGTTTCTCGGTTTTGTTTAATCAGCGCTGTGCATTATCGCCAAAGCCAGGGAATTGCCTGCGGGGAGCCACTCATGTCCAAATTGAATAATCCAAAAAAAATCCTGCTGGCCGAATTCATCGGCTTTGCCATTATCAACCTGTTTCTGTGGGCCGACGAAATCTATGATCTGCCGCACCATTTGCTGGGGGCCGAGGCCACGCCGGTCAACAGTCTCGAAAGCCTGTTTGAAACGATAATCATTATTCTGCTCGGCCTGGTGGTCATGGCCGTCACAGCCACCCTGGCGCGCCGTCTGCAGCGGGCCGACACCGAAAAGGCCCGGCTGTTCGGGGTGATTTCCCACGATCTGCGCAGCCCGTTCACCAACCTGATCGGTAATGCCGAACTGCTGAGAAAGAATTTCACGACCCTTTCCGACGAAGAACGGCGGGCCCTGAGCAGTGGAATTTTCGAGGCGGCCGACAAGGCCCATGACCTGCTGGAGAACCTGCTGCACTGGTCCCAGCTGCAGCTTGAAAAGAGCGTTCCGCCTCCGCAGAGCTGTGATTTTCATGCGTTGGTTGAGCGCTGCATCGATCATGTCGGGTTGGCGGCGACCCTTAAGCAGGTCATCATTACCAACGGTGTCCCTGCCGGGAGTTTCGTCAGCATTGATGAGACGGCAGTCCGTTCCGTGGTTCGCAACCTGCTGTCCAATGCGGTCAAATATTCCCGGCCCGGCGGGGTCATCGAGGTGACTGCCAAGGGGCGGGGGGGCAAGCTGCGGGTGAGCGTGGCGGACCGCGGCGTGGGGATGTCCCGAAAAGAACTCAAGGGGCTGTTTCACATGGGCACTCGCCTGTCGAAGCCCGGAACCGCCGGCGAGGTCGGCAGCGGGCTCGGCCTGCTGCTCAGTCACGAACTCGTCCGCCGGGGCGGCGGCAAACTCAAGGTCCGCAGCGAGTCGGGCAAGGGGAGCACCTTCTCCTTCGTTCTGCCCAAGGCCCGGGGGCCGAAGCCGGTGGCGAAAGCTCCGGTCCCTTCGGAGGAGGCCCCGCAGGGCGATTCGCAGGACTGATCGCAAGCAAGAGAAGTTTTCCGGGGCGGTGCGGGCTTGAGTGGCCTGCGCCGCCCTTTGTCTTTGGACCGTCTATGGGGCCTTCGGGATTTCGGGAACCGGGGGAATTGCCGGCATGCCGAGACGTTCCATGAATTGACAGGTCAGCCGGTAGGTGATGCCCCAGAGCAGCGGCCGGCCCGAACCGAGCAGGTCGATGGCAGGGGACTGGCGGATGCCGTTGTTCCAGTCAATGGCGGCGGTGACATGCCGGCCGGGGTTCTGCAGTTCGGCCAGGGGGACAAAGAAGAGGTCGCGAACCTCGTGGTTGAGGGCGGCGGCGAGCGCGGCATCCTTCGCCAGTCCGTAAACGAATGAGGAGACCCGCACCGGCAGATAGGCGCCGACAATGTCGTCGAGTTGGCCCAGGTAGTCGGCGCGGGCCAGATCGAGGCCGATCTCTTCCCGAGTTTCCCGCTCGGCGGCCTGGCGCGCTCCGGCGTCGCCGGGATCGATGCGCCCGCCGGGGAAGGCGAGGTTGCCCGACCAGGGATCCTGCGGGTGATGGGCCCGCTCAATGAACAGCAGCTCCAGCCCCGTTTCGGCGGGGCGCAAAAGCAGGGCCACCGCGGCGTGCCCCCGTTCGGGACCGGTGATGAGCCTCGCCGGATGGTCGGCAAGGGCACGGCGGATCTGGTCGATGGCAACAGCTGAAGAAGGCATCATCGGGGTAACCTTGGTTGACTGAAAGGCCGAGGCCGGCCTGCGGACGGGTCGCTTTGGTTGCTTTTTCAGTTTGCCATAAGTGGGGCGGACAATCCAGCGGGCCGGGCCGGGGCGGTCAGGGCGAATTGGGCCGATAGGGCGCCAGTTCGAACAGGGTGATTTCCGGCGGCGAGAAAATCCGGACCGGAGGGCCCCAGGTGCCGGTGCCGCGACTGGCGTATAGGCGGGTGCCGGTTGGCAGGCGGTAGAGTCCGTTCTGCATCGGGTATTCGAGGGCGGTTACCAGGTTGAAGGGGACGATCTGGCCGCGATGGGCGTGACCGGAAAGCTGCAGGTCGAAAAGGTTTTCGCCGGCGGCGACCAGCGGCCGGTGCTTGAGCAAAAGGGTGAAGCGGCAGCGGTCGGCCGGGTTGACCAGGGCGGCTTCGTCGGCAAGGACGCCGCCGGCCGGGTCGTCAACCCCGGCCAGCGTCAGCGGGCCGACGCTGACGGCCCGGTTGCGCAGCATGGTGAAGCCGCTGCGCTGAAGAAACGCCAGGGCCTGTTCGAGCCCGGCATAATATTCATGATTGCCGGTGATGGCATACTTGCCGAGGGGAGGCGTCAGCCGGGCGAAAATTTCGGCCAGGCCGGCGAGGTGTTCGACCCGGGCATCGACGATATCACCGGTTGCGACCAGCAGGTCGGGTTGAAGTCGCTCGATCTGCGTGACGACCTGCTCCAGCTTGGCGTGCCGGTGGATCAGCCCGAGATGCAAGTCAGAGAGCTGGACGATGCGCAGCGGTTTTGCATCGCTCGGGAGTTTGTCGGTTTCAATGCGGATTGTCTCGACCTGCAGCTGGTTTGCCTCAAAGGAGCCGTAGATGCACAGGAGCAGGGCCAGGGCCGGAACGAGGACGGCGCAGCGGGGGCCGTGCAGGGCACATTCCGAAAAACCGCCGTGCAGCCGCCCCAGTGGGCGCAACAGCAGATCCCAGGCGAATACGGCAACGAAGCCGGCGAAGGATATGAAGGCAAAGGCCATCCAGGTATAGCTGACAAACGCCAGCGTCCTGGCGCCGGCTTCCAGGCCGACCCGTTCCAGCCCCCTGACCAGTACCGGGGAGATCACCATCAGGCCCATGAAGATCAGGGTAGCCCAGCGGGAGCGGGGGCGGGGCGTCAGAACGGGGCGGATGCCCCGGTAGACGAGGGCATGCATCGCCGCGTAGATGGCAAGAAAGACGGTCAGGAAAATGGCCAGGCGAATCATGGGCGGGATACTCCTTTGCTGTTGAGTGCCACCAACTCGTGGACACTTTTTAGTGCCACCAGCTCGCGGACTCAATGATTGCTAACGCATTCTGTATGCGAATTCATCGACCTGGGTTTTATCCAGGAATAGTTTCA
>NZ_JBFHGD010000046.1:0-18697 GCF_041583255.1 Trichloromonas sp.
ACGCCGTCGCTCCCGGCTTCATTGCCACCGATATGACCGAGGCCCTGCCCGAGAAGACCCGCCAGGAGCTGGCGGCGCAGATTCCTCTCGAGCGTCTGGGCAGCGCTGATGATATTGCCAATGCCGTCGTCTTTCTCGCGCAGGAAAAATCCGGGTACATCACCGGTCAGGTCCTGGCGGTCAACGGCGGGATGTACATGTAACAACCAAATACCGGCCCGATCAGAGATCGGCTCGAAAACAAAGGGAGGTGAAGCAGATGGCTTCTATTGACGAAAGAGTAAAACAGATTGTGGCAGAACAGCTCGGTGTTGACGCCGACCAGGTGACCAACGACGCGTCTTTCATGGACGACCTCGGTGCCGATTCACTGGATACCGTTGAGCTGGTAATGGCGCTCGAGGAGGAGTTCGACATCGAGATCTCCGACGAGGACGCCGAAAAGATTCTGACTGTACAGGACGCTATCGATTACCTCAGCGAAAACGCCTGATCTGCAAGAAGAAGGAGGAGGAACAGGGTTCCTCCTCCTTGATTTGTACTGCCCCAATGCTGTTGTTTCAAAACGGCCCCGAAGTTGAAAAAACACTATTGAACGAATAGTTATAGATATAAATCTGCAGCAGTTTCTAGCTGATCTGATGGAGGAAGAATATCATGCGTAGAGTCGTCGTGACAGGTGTCGGCGTTGTTTCCGCCCTTGGCACCGGTACCGAAAAAAACTGGTCTGCCTTGATGGCAGGAAAATCCGGAATCGATCGTATCACGCGCTTTGATGCGTCGGACCTTCCTACCCAGATCGCCGGCGAAGTCAAGGATTTCAATCCGGAAGACTTCATCGATAAAAAAGAAATCAAGAAGATGGATACGTTTATCCAGTATTCGTTAGCGGCCTCCGAAATGGCGATGCAGGACTCCGGTCTGCAGATCACCGAGGAGAATGCCGAGCGGGTCGGCGTCGTGGTCGGCGCCGGTCTCGGCGGCCTGCCGGCCATCGAAAAATACCATGAAGCGATGATGAGCGGCGGGTACAAGAAGGTCTCTCCCTTCTTCATTCCGATGCTGATCATCAACCTGGCCCCCGGTCATATCTCCATCCGGTTCGGCGCCAAGGGGCCCAATATCTCTACCGTCACCGCCTGCGCCACCGGTACCCATTCGATCGGCGACGCCTACCACATGATCAAGCGCGGCGATGCCGATGCCATGATCGCCGGCGGTGCCGAAGCGACCATCACCCCTCTGGCGATTGCCGGCTTCAACGTGATGAAGGCGTTGTCCACCCGCAATGACGATCCGACCGCGGCCAGCCGTCCTTTCGACAAGAACCGCGACGGTTTCGTCATGGCCGAAGGGGCCGGCATCGTCGTCCTCGAGGAATACGAAGCGGCCAAGGCGCGCGGGGCGAAAATTTATGCCGAAGTCGCCGGCTACGGTCTTACCGGCGATGCGCATCATATCACCTCTCCCGGTCCGAACGGCGAAGGCGCCGCCCGCTGCATGAAGATGGCGCTGAAAAATGCCGGCCTCAAGCCTGAGGATGTGGATTACATCAACGCCCACGGCACTTCGACCCATTTCAACGACCTGTATGAAACCATGGCGATCAAGAGCGTTTTTGGCGATCACGCCAAGAAGCTCATGATCAGTTCGACCAAGAGCATGACCGGGCACACGCTCGGCGCGGCTGGTGGGATCGAGGCCGTCTATTCGCTGCTGGCCATGGCTCGCGGGGAAGTGCCGCCGACCATTAACTACCAGGAGCCGGATCCCGAGTGCGATCTCGACTACGTGCCGAACCAGGGTCGTCAGGCCCGGGTCAATGTCGCCCTGTCCAACTCCCTCGGTTTCGGCGGCACCAACGGCACCCTGGTTTTCAAGAAGGTCTCTGAATAATGATTGTTGTTGCCAGCGACCACGGCGGGCTTGAACTCAAGGCCGCCATCTGCAGCTACCTCGCTTCCCGTAACCTCGATTCGAGTGACCTGGGAACGGACAACGGCGATTCGGTCGATTATCCCGATTTCGGCGAAAAAGTGGCCCGTGCCGTTTCTGTCGGCGCGGCCGAAAAGGGGATCCTGATCTGCGGCACCGGTATCGGCATGTCGATCGTGGCCAACAAGTTCCCCCGCGTGCGGGCGGCACTGGTCAACGACCCGTTCACCGCGCAGATGGCCAAGGAGCACAATAATGCCAATGTCCTGGTCATGGGCGGCCGGGTGACCTCAGTCGAGGATGCCTGCAGCCTGGTCGGGATCTGGCTCGATGCGGTCTTCGAGGGGGATCGCCATCAGCGTCGACTCGACAAGATTGCGCAGATCGAAGACGAGATTCGAAAAGGATAACGGGACAGCTTTAAGTCGAATGGGCAGGCCGGTGGCCTGCCCATTCGTTTTACATCACCATTAAGATTTGCATGCGGGGGCTGCCCGCAGCGGAGGTTGAACACCATGTCCGAAATGCTCGCCCAGTTTGATCCGGAAATTGCCGCCACCATCCGTCGGGAAACCGAACGCCAGGAATACAATCTCGAATTCATCGCCTCGGAAAACTTCGTCAGCGAGCGGGTTCTTGAGGTCCAGGGGTCGGTGCTGACCAACAAGTACGCCGAGGGCTATCCCTCCAAGCGGTATTACGGCGGCTGTGAGTTCGTCGACGTCGCCGAGCAGCTGGCCATCGACCGCGCCAAGGAGCTCTTCGGCGCCGAGCACGCCAACGTGCAGCCTCACTCCGGTTCCCAGGCCAACATGGCGGTCTATTTCGCCACCTGCGAGCCCGGCGATACCGTTCTCGGGATGAATCTCGCCCACGGCGGTCACCTGACCCACGGCTCGCCGGTCAACTTTTCCGGCAAGCTGTTCAATATCGTCTCCTACGGCGTCAGCAAGGAGACCGGTAAGATCGATTACGAAGAAGTCGAGCGGCTGGCCGTCGAGCACAAGCCGAAGCTGATCGTGGTCGGTGCCAGCGCCTATTCGCGCACCATCGATTTCGAGGCCTTCCGCCGGATTGCCGACAAGGTCGGGGCGATGGTCATGGTCGACATGGCGCACATCGCCGGCCTGGTCGCGGCCGGCCAGCATCCCAACCCGGTCCCCTACGCCGAGTTCGTCACCACCACCACCCACAAGACCCTGCGCGGCCCCCGCGGCGGCATGATCCTCTGTCGCGAGGAGTTTGCCAAGAAGATCAACAGCAACATCTTCCCCGGCATCCAGGGCGGCCCGCTGATGCACGTTATCGCCGCCAAGGCGGTCGCCTTCAAGGAAGCGCTCACCCCCGAGTTCAAAGACTACGCCGCCCAGGTGGTGAAAAATGCCAAGGCGCTGGCCGAAGGGCTGGTCAAGCGCGGCTTCAACCTGGTTTCCGGCGGAACCGACAACCACCTGATGCTGGTCGATCTGTCCGGCACCGAAATCACCGGCAAGGTGGCTGAAGCCGCCCTGGAGGAGGCCGGCATCACGGTGAACAAGAACGCGGTTCCTTTCGATACCCGCTCGCCCTTCGTCACCAGCGGTTTCCGCATCGGCACCCCGGCGACCACCAGCCGCGGGCTCAAGGAAGCGGAAATGGAGCTGGTTGCCGGCTGGATCGATCGGGCTCTGAAAAATATCGGCAACGAAGCCGAACTCGCCGCCATTCGCGCCGAAGTCAAGGAACTCTGCAAAAAGTTTCCCCTTTACGCCCATCGCCTGGTCTAGATGGAGCGGCCGTCCTGGGAAGAGTATTTCATGGAAATCGCCAGCCTGGTGGCCAGACGCTCCACGTGTCTGCGCCGCCAGGTCGGTGCCGTGATGGTCAAGGGGAAGAACATCCTGGCGACCGGCTACAACGGCACGCCGTCGGGGATCACCCACTGCGAACAGGCCGGCTGCCTGCGCCAGCAGCTCAACGTCCCTTCCGGTGAGCGCCATGAACTCTGCCGGGGCCTGCACGCCGAACAGAATGCCATCATCCAGGCGGCCAAGCACGGCATCAATATCGCCGGCGCCACCCTCTACTGCACCAACTCCCCCTGTATCATCTGCTCCAAGATGCTCATAAATGCCGGTATCCGCAAGATCATCTACCGGGAGGGCTACCCGGACCTGCTTTCCATGGAAATGCTGGAGGAGTCCGGGGTCGAGGTTTTGGAATTCAGTCGCGTTTCCCCCATCACCAAGGGAGAGTAAGCATGAAGTGTCCGTTCTGCACCTATCATGATACCAAGGTGGTCGATTCCCGGCTCGGCCGCGAGGGGAACAACATCCGCCGCCGCCGCGAATGCATCTCCTGCGAAAAACGCTTCACCACCTACGAGCGGGTCGAGGAAACGCTGCCGCTGGTGATCAAGAAGGACGGCCGGCGCGAGGCCTTCGATCGCACCAAGATCATTGCCGGCATGCAGCGGGCCTGCGAAAAACGACCGATTTCCATTGCCACCATCGAGAAAGAGGTCGATCGCCTCGAGCTTTCGCTGCAGGAAAGCGGGGAGAAGGAGATCGAGTCGAGCCGCATCGGTGAGTCGGTGATGAACGCCCTGCATGCCCTCGACGAGGTGGCCTACGTGCGCTTCGCCTCGGTTTACCGGCAGTTCCGCGACATCAACGAGTTCATGGCCGAGCTGACCGATATCCTGGCCAAGGGGGGCGGCAAGCCCTAGTCGTCCCTGTTTTTCTTCGTTCAATCCCACGCCGTATTCCCCTGTTTGCTGATATCCAAGGTGACCATGCCCGCAGCCGCTGAATATATGGATCGCGCCCTCGACCTGGCCCGCAAGGGCGAGGGGCGGACCCGGCCCAATCCGGCGGTCGGTGCGGTCATCGTCGCCGGCGGCCAGCTGGTCGGTGAGGGCTATCACCCCGAGGCGGGGCAGCCCCATGCCGAAATTTTCGCCCTGCGCCAGGCCGGCGACCTGGCCCGCGGCGCCGACCTCTACGTGACCCTCGAGCCCTGCAGTCATCAAGGGCGCACCGGGCCGTGCGCCGACGCCGTGATTGCCGCCGGCATCGCCCGGGTCTTCGTCGGTACCGGCGATCCCAACCCGCAGGTCTGCGGCCGGGGGATCGCTCGGCTGCGCGCAGCCGGGATCGAGGTGCAGATCGGCCTTCGCGAAGCCGAGTGCCGGCGGCTGATCGCCCCCTTCGCCAGGCACGTCACGACCGGCCTGCCGCTGGTGACCCTGAAGTCGGCGGTCTCTCTCGACGGCAAGACCGCCACCGTGACCGGCGATTCCCAGTGGATATCCGGTCCGGCCAGCCGCCTGCACGTGCACCGGGTGCGCGACCGGGTCGACGCCATCCTGGTCGGCATCGGCACCGTGCTCCAGGATGACCCCCGGCTGACCACCCGGCTCCCCGAAGGGGGGCGCAGCCCCCTGCGGGTGGTGGTCGACTCGTGCCTGCGGATTCCGGAGACGGCGAAACTGGTTAAAGGCCTGGCCGAGGCCGCCACGCTGATCGCGACGACCTCCCGTGCCAGTAGCGAAAAAGTGGAGCGGTTGCGCCGGCAGGGGGTTGAAATCCTCGTGGCCGACGGTCCCGACGGGCGGGTCGACCTGGCGCAGCTGCTGCTGCAGCTCGGCCAGCGCGGGATCCAGCACCTGCTCCTCGAGGGCGGGGCCGGCCTGAACAACGCCATGCTGCAGGCCGGTCTGATCGACCGGGTGATGGTCTTCGTGGCGCCGAAACTGGTCGGCGGCGATGACGGCTTCGGCATTTTTGCCGGGGCCGGGGTGCGCTGCCTGGGCGAGGCGCTGACCCTGGCCGATGTGCGCAGCTGTCGTTTTGACGACGATATCCTGATAGAAGGGGAGGTGGTCCGATGTTCACCGGCCTGATCGAAGATTTGGGAACGGTTCGCGAACTGCGCAAAAATGCCGACAGTGTCCGTCTCACGGTGGCCACCGGCTTTCCCATGAGCGAGCTTGAACTCGGCGAGAGCATCGCGGTCAACGGCATCTGCCTGACCGTGGTCGCCTTCGGCGATGGGCTCTTTTCGGCCGATGTCTCCCCCGAGACGGTCAGCCGTTCGACCCTTTCGGCCCTGGCTTCAGGCAGCCGGGTCAACCTTGAGCGGGCCCTGCGTTTCGGCGCCCGCCTCGGCGGCCACCTGGTCAGCGGCCATGTCGATGCCGTCGGCACGGTCGTCGCCCTGGTCCGGGACGGCAATGCCTACCGCTTCACTTTCCGCCTCCCGGCCGAGGTCAACCGTTACGTCGTGGAGAAGGGCTCGGTCGCCATTGACGGCATCAGCCTCACCGTCAACAGCGTCAGTGAAGAGACCTTTTCGGTGGCGATCATTCCCCATACCCTGGGGGCAACCACCCTGAAGGACCGCCAGGTCGGTTCCCAGGTAAACATCGAAACCGACATTATCGGCAAATATGTCGAGCGCCTGCTGGGGCGGGCCCCCGGGGGGGAAACACGCTCGGCCGTCGATCTCGATTTCCTTGCCAAGCATGGATTTCTGTGACATATTACGGGCCGCAAAGAGGAGTTTTGAAATGCCCATAGCCAAGATAGAAGCGGCCCTCGACGATATCCGTCAGGGCAAAATGGTGATCCTGGTCGATGACGAGGATCGCGAAAACGAAGGCGACCTGACCATGGCCGCCGAGATGGTGACCCCCGAAGCGATCAATTTCATGGCCCGCGAGGGGCGTGGCCTGATCTGCCTCTCCTTGACCGAGGAGCGGGCCGATCATCTCGACCTGCCGCTGATGGTCCGGGAGAACTCGTCCTCCTTCGGCACGGCTTTTACGATTTCCATCGAGGCCCGCCGCGGGGTGACCACCGGGATCTCCGCCGCCGACCGCGCCCGTACCATCCAGGTGGCGATTGCCGACGAGAGCAGCGCCAAGGATCTGGCCCGCCCGGGGCACGTCTTTCCGCTGCGGGCGAAAAAGGGCGGCGTGCTGGTGCGGGCCGGGCAGACCGAAGGGTCGGTTGACCTGGCGCGGCTGGCCGGCTTGAAGCCCTCCGGCGTCATCTGCGAGATCATGAACGACGACGGCACCATGGCGCGGATGTCCGAACTCAAGAAGTTCGCCAAGCAGCACGACCTGAAAATCATCTCCATCGCCGACCTGGTTTCCTACCGCATGCGCAAGGAACTGCTGGTGCATCGGGCCGCCGAGACGGTGCTGCCGACTCCCCATGGCGGCGAATTCACCGCCATCGCCTACGAAAACGATGTCGACAAGGCCCAGCACCTGGCCCTGCTCAAGGGGACGATCGATCCCGAGAAGCCGGTGCTGGTGCGGGTGCACTCCGAGTGCCTGACCGGCGACGTCTTCGGTTCGCAGCGCTGCGACTGCGGTGACCAGCTGCAGGCCGCCATGGCGCAGATCGAGAAGGAAGGGGCCGGCGTGGTCCTGTACATGCGCCAGGAAGGGCGCGGCATCGGCCTGATCAACAAGCTCAAGGCCTACGCCCTGCAGGACCAGGGGCATGACACCGTGGAGGCCAACGAGGCCCTCGGGTTCAAGGCCGACCTGCGCGATTATGGGATCGGTGCCCAGATCCTGGCTGAGTTGGGAGTGCGCAAGATCCGCCTGATGACCAACAACCCGAAGAAGATCATCGGGCTTGAGGGCTACGGTCTCGAAATCGTCGAGCGGGTTTCGATCCAGACGGCCACCAGCGACACCAACAAGAAATATCTTAAAACCAAGCGCGAAAAGATGGGGCACCTGCTGGAAAACCTCTGATCCGGACCGCTTGCCGCCCTGTGCGGCGGACGGGACGAGCACCGAAAACCGGGAGATGTGAATCATGAGCAAAGTTATCGAAGGAAACCTGGATGCCGCCGGGCTCAAGTTCGGCCTGGTGGTTGGCCGTTTCAACAGCTTCATCGGCGACCGCCTGGTCGAGGGCGCGGTCGATGCCCTGGTGCGGCACGGCGCCGATCAGGATCAAATCACCATCGCCAAAGTTCCCGGGGCCTTTGAAATTCCGATGACGGCCAAGAAGATGGCGGCTTCCGGCAATTACGATGCGCTGATCTGCCTGGGTGCGGTGATCCGCGGCTCGACCCCCCATTTCGATTACGTCAGCGCCGAAGTCTCCAAGGGGGTCGCCTCGGTCAGCCTCGATTCGGGGATCCCGGTCGCCTTCGGGGTGCTGACCACCGACAACATCGAGCAGGCGATCGAGCGGGCCGGCACCAAGGCCGGCAACAAGGGGTTTGAGGCCGCCGTTACCGCCATCGAAATGGTTAACCTTTACAAGAAACTGTAGGATACATGGCAAAAGGGATGCGCAGGCAGGGCCGCGAGCTGGCCCTTAAAATCATATACAGCCTTCAGGACCAGGACACCTCCATCGAAGAGGTGCTGGTCGATTTCTGGGAGAGTTTCCGCTTCCGCGACGACGTCCTCGGCGACCCCCTCGATCTGATCGAGAAACCGGTGCCCAACGATGTCCGCGAATTTGCCGAGGGGCTGGTGCGGGGCGTCTCCGATCACCTGGAGCAGATCGACCAGATGATCGACGAGCTCTCCACCAACTGGGCCCTCGACCGGATGGCCCGGGTCGACCTGTCGCTGCTGCGGCTGGCGGCTTACGAGCTCCTCTGCCGCCCCGATGTGCCGGCCAGCGTGGCCATCAACGAGGCGATCGAGATCGGCAAGGTGTACGGCACCAAGGATACGCCGTCGTTCGTCAACGGCATCCTGGATAAAATCTCCCGTTCCTGTCGCCCTGCCGGCCAATGACCGCAGCACTGCGCGTCCTCGACGTGCCGGCCGACCGGATGGAAGGCGAGGTGGTAGCGGCCCTGTTCTTCGAGGATGTCCGTCCCCTGCGCGGGGCGGCCGCCCTGCTTGACTGGCGTCTCAACGGTCGCCTGACCGACATGATCCTGGCCGAAGAGGTGAGCGGACAGGCGGGCGAGCATGTGCTGGTGGCGGACAATGGCAAGCTGGCGGCCGAATGGGTGCTCTTCGTCGGCGGCGGCAGCTGGCGCGAACTGGATCCCGGCCGCTACCGGGAAGCCCTGCGGCATCTGCTCGGGGTCTGCAGCAACGCCGGCTTTTCGCTCGTCTCCATCTGCCTTACGGCGCCGGCCGGCATAGCGCCCAATGTTCTCGAACAAGAACTTGCCCGGGCCCTGGCCGACCTGCCCGGCAAGCGTCCTGAATGTCTGCTCACCTTTGATGACGACGACCCTTCAGCCGGTTAGTTACCCGTCAGATTGACCCCGGCCGCGGCAGTGCCTGCGACCTGGGCCATGATGCAATAATCCGTTCATTTACGAGGCTTCCATGAAAGAAATCAAGGTAGGTCTGCTCGGTTTCGGCACCATCGGAACCGGTGTGGTCAAGGTTCTGCAGAATAACGCCCGTCTCATCGAGGATCGTCTCGGTGCGCGGCTGACCCTGGCGCGGATTGCCGATCTTGATATCACCACCGATCGTGGCGTGAAGATCGACGCCGGCCTGCTGACGAGCGACGCCGACGCGGTGCTGACCGCCCCCGATATCGACGTGGTGGTCGAGCTGATCGGCGGCTACGAGCCGGCCCGCAGTTTTGTGCTCAAAGCCATCGCCAACGGCAAGCACGTGGTCACCGCCAACAAGGCCCTGCTCGCCCTGCACGGCGAGGAAATCCTCGCGGCCGCGCAGCAAAACGGCGTCGACGTCTTTTACGAGGCGGCGGTCGGCGGCGGCATCCCGATCATCTCGTCGATCAAGGAAAACCTCTGCGCCAACCGCTTCACCAGCGTGTTCGGCATCCTCAACGGCACCTGCAACTACATCCTGACCCGGATGACCAACGACGGCGACGATTACCATGACGTCCTCAAGGAGGCCCAGGCCAAGGGCTATGCCGAAGCCGACCCGACCTTCGACGTCGAGGGGGTCGATACCGCGCACAAGCTCGCCATCCTGATTTCCCTCTGCTTCGGCACCCGGGTGCAGTTCAAGGACATCCACACCGAGGGGATCAGCAACATCTCGGCCCTCGACATCCAGTTCGCCAGCCAGTTCGGCTACCGCATCAAGCTGCTGGCCATCGGCAAGAACGACAACGGCCAGATCGAGGCCCGCGTTCATCCGACCATGGTCCCCGACAACTACCCGCTGGCCGACGTGCACGGCGCCTTCAACGCGGTGCGGCTGGTCGGCGACTTCCTCGGCCCGGCCATGCTCTACGGCAAGGGCGCCGGCATGGAGGCGACCGCCAGCGCGGTGATGGGCGACGTCATGTCGATCGCCCGCAACATCCGCTGCGGCGCCGTCGGCCGGACTCCGGCCATGGGCTACGTCCCCGAGGCGATCAAGGATCTCTCCATCAAGCCGATGGACGACATCGTCAGCCATTACTACCTGCGCTTCGCCGCCGACGACAAGCCCGGGGTGCTGTCGCAGATTTCCGGCATTCTCGGCAAGTACGAGATCAGCATCACCTCGATGATCCAGCCCGAGCGGCAGGTCAGCGGCGCGGTGCCGATCGTGATGATGACCCACGATGCCAAAGAGGCCAACGTGCGCAAGGCGCTGGCCGAGATCGACGCCCTGGCGGTGATCAAGGAGCAGAGCCGGTTCATCCGGATCGAGAACGAACTCGGTTGAAAAAATTGAACATCAGCGACAAAAGGCGCCCGAAAAGGCGCCTTTTGTCGTTTCAGGAGAGTCGGCCGGTCTGGCGCAGGGCTTCGTAGAGGATGATGCCGGCGGCGGTGGAGAGGTTGAGGCTGCGCACGATCGGCGAAAAGATCGGGATGCGGATGCAGCGCTCGGCGTGTTCGGCCAGCAGCGCCTCGGGCAGCCCCTCGGTTTCCTTGCCGAAGACCAGCAGGTCGCCGGGCAGAAAGTCGGCTTCGACGTGGCTGCGGGCGGCCTTTTTCGAGGTGTACCACCAGCGGCCGCCGGGCATGGCCTGCTGCAGCTGCTCGAGTGAATCCCAGCGGCGCACGTCGATGGCGTCCCAGTAGTCGAGTCCGGCCCGCTTGAGCTGCCTGTCGTCGATAGAGAAGCCGAGCTTGCCGACCAGGTGCAGGATGGTGCCGGTGGCGCCGCACAGGCGGGCGATGTTGCCGGTGTTGGGGGGGATCTCCGGCTCGATCAGGACGATATGGAAGGGGGGCGTCGTCATGGTTCAGTCCCGCCAGCGGCGATGCACCCAGAACCACTGGGTCGGGCTGCGGCGTACCGCCTGCTCGATATTCTCGGTGAGCAGGGCGGTGTTGCGGGTCACCGCCTCCTGCCCCGTCTCGTTGTCCAGCAGGATCAGCGGCTCGATCACCACCTGGTAGCGAAAATCCTCGGTGCGGTAGACATAGATCGGCAGGATCGGCACCCCCTGCTTCATGGCGATCTGGGCGATGATCGGGGTGGTCCAGGCCTGGCGGCCGAAAAAGTCGACCGCGACCGCTTCGCTGCGGGTGATGTGCTGGTCGAGCAGCACCGCCACCCCGCGGTTTTCGCCCAGCGAGCGCAGGATGCGCCGGGCCCCCTTCTTGCTTTCCAGGCTGCGTCCGCCGCCGGCCTCGCGGAGCTGTTCGAAGTAGCGGTCGACGTAGGGGTTCTTCATCCGCTTGGCGACGAAATCGGCCGGGTAGCCCAGGGCCGGCATGAAGAAGGTGCCGACTTCCCAGAAACCGATGTGGCCGCTGAGCAGCAGCACCCCCTTGCGCATGGCGTAGGCCTGCTCCAGGTGCTCGAGTCCGGTAAAGGAGAAGCAGGCGTCGAGGTCGGCCCGGCCCTTGAACAGGTCGAGCCGCAGCATCTCGATGCCGCTCACCCCCAGGTGGCGGAAGACGGCCTGCACCTCCCGCTCGATCTCGGCGGGCGACTTGTCGGGATAGGCGCGGCGCAAATTCTCGGCCGCCGTCGCCACCCGCTTTTTCTGCAGCCGCCGGCTCAGGTCGCCGAGCCGCTCGCCGAAGCGCAGGGCTGCGGTACGCGGCAGGCTGCGGGCGATCCCGGCCAGCAGCAGGAACAAGGCATACTCGAAAAGGTATTTGTATTTACTCGATTTCTTGGCCATGCGTCGGATCTCTTTTAAGGGGTACTTTCAGGCGGCGAAGTTTAGCATGTCGCAGGCTTTAAGGGCAATAAAAAGGCAGCTCCGTAGGAACAAGCCGGTTCGTAAGGTGGGGAAGGCCCTGGTTGACATCCCTGTGCTGCCCTGAAACATTTAATAAAGAAGTTGCTTATTTAAAGTTTGGCCGATAATGTTAAATACAACTCGTCTTATTTAAGGTTTTACGATGAAGAAAAATCACCTTTGTCCCGTTCGCCAACGACTGCTCGTCACCGTTGACGGTTATCCCGGAGCGCTTGCCCTTGTCCCGCCACCGCCGCCTCGCAGGCTTGACCTGAAGGGTTTGCAGGACGAACTGCCCCGTGCTCACAGGGCCCTGGCGTTGCTGAAGGATATCTCCGCAAGGCTGCCAAACCCGGATCTGATAACCAGAACGTCTGATCGTCGCGAGGCCGTGCGCAGCAGCCAGATCGAGGGAACCAGCTCCGATATGAACGATCTGCTGATTTACGAGGCAACCGGCAGCAACGAGGGGCTGCCGCCCGATGTCCATGTGACTCGCAATTATGTTTTCGCACTGGAGTATGGTCTGCAAAAAGTTCGCGAGAGAGGCGCCTCGGTGCTCAACTGCGAGCTCATAAAAAAACTCCATGCTCACCTGATGGATGGCGTGGACTACAACGGCACCCCCGGGCAGTTCAGGGATAAGCAAAACTGGATTGGCGGGGGGCAAAATATTTACCACGCCCGCTTTGTTCCACCTCCACCCGAATCTGTGCAGGGGTGCATGGACGACCTTGAATTGTGGCTTCAGGATTCGCCCGCCGAAGCCGAACCCATGGTGCTTTCGATCGTCTCGCGCATGGCTATCGCGCATGTGCAGTTCGAGACAATCCATCCATTCCTTGACGGCAATGGCCGGGTCGGCCGGATCCTTTTGTCGTTAATGCTGGCCGCCGAAGGCTATCCCCCGGCCTATCTTGCGGGTTACCTGAAAGCCAACCAGCAGGAGTATTATGATGCGCTTGCGGGGGTGCAGCTTAAGGAAAAATGGTCGGAGTGGATCCGTTTTTTTGCGCAGGGAGTAGAGGCTGCCGCCCAGGAGTCGATCCGTACCGCGATGGCCCTCGAAGCGGTAATGAAACGATGGCAGGAACGCATCGGCGAACTTGGGCTGCGTTCTCACTCCGTCCTGTACCGGTTTCCGGAACTCATGATTGGGACTCCGGTTTTGACCGCACACAGGGCCAAAGATGCGCTCGGTATTTCCTTCCCCGCGGCTTCAGCGGCCCTGGGGAAACTGGAAAAAATGGGCGTTCTTCACCGGCCCAAAGACAGTCGTCGCAACCGGGTTTTCGTGGCGCAGGAGGTCATCGAAGTGCTGAACCGACGGTGACTGCGGATTCTTTAGCTTCGATTGCAGGCGGGGCCGACCGCGCATCTTCAACTCTTGGCAACGCCTGAGCATAACAAACAAGGGACGGCGTCGCCGTCCCTTGTTTGTTGGACATTTTTCCCAGTCGTTTTGGCAAGGGAACCCGCTATCTGGAGACCTTATTTCTGGCTGGCCTGCAGCGCCTGGTCGAGATCGGCGAGGATGTCCTCGATGTCTTCGATGCCGACGGAAACCCGGATGAATTCAGGGGAGACGCCGGCCGAGCGCTGCTCCTCGGCGGACAGCTGCTGGTGGGTGGTCGAGGCCGGGTGGATGACCAGGGTCTTGGCGTCGCCGATGTTGGCCAGGTGGCTGGCGAGCTTGACGCTGTCGATGAACCGGGCCCCGGCGGCGGTGCCGCCCTTGATGCCGAAGCCGACGATGGCGCCCTGGCCCTTGGGCAGGTAGCGGGTGGCCCGGGCATGATCCGGGTGGTTCTCCAGCCCCGGATAGTTGACCCAGTCGACCTGGGGGTGTTTATCCAGGAAACGGGCGACCGCCAGCGCGTTCTCGCAGTGGCGGGGCATGCGCACGTGCAGGGTTTCGAGCCCCTGCAGGATCTGGAAGGCGTTGAACGGCGACAGGCAGGGCCCGAGGTCGCGCAGCAGGGTGATGCGCATTTTCAGGATGTAGGCCAGGGTGCCGAGGGCCTCGTGGTAGACCAGGCCGTGATAGCTCGGATCGGGAGTGGTGTATTCGGGGAAGCGGCCGCTCGACCAGTCGAAGTTGCCGCTGTCCACCACGGCGCCGCCGATGCTGGTGCCGTGGCCGCCGATGAACTTGGTCAGCGAGTAGCAGACGATGTCGGCGCCGTGTTCGATCGGGCGAAAGAGCACCGGGGTGGCGACGGTATTGTCGACGATGAAGGGGAGGCCGTGATCGTGGGCCACCTTGGCGATCGCCTGAAAGTCATCGACGTTGTTCTTGGGGTTGCCGATGGTTTCGGTGAAGACCGCCTTGGTGTTGTCATCGATGGCGGCGGCGATGGCGGCCGGCTTCGAGGTGTCGACGAACTTGACGGTGATCCCCATCCGCGCCAGGGTGTGGTGAAACAGGTTGTAGGTGCCGCCGTAGAGGAAACAGCTGGAGACGATGTTGTCCCCGGCCTTGGCCAGGTTGAGGATGGCCAGGGCAATCGCCGACGAGCCCGAGGCCAGGGCCAGGGCGCCGACGCCGCCGTCGAGCTCGGCCAGGCGCTTCTCCAGCACGTCGGTGGTCGGGTTCATCAGGCGGGTGTAGATATTGCCCATTTCCTTGAGGCCGAAGAGGTTGGCGGCGTGCTCGGAAGAGTTGAAGACATAGGAGCTGGTCTGGTAGATGGGCACCGCGCGGGAGTTGGTGGTCGGGTCGGGCACCTGGCCGGCGTGCAGGGTTTTGGTGCCGATCCGGTAATCGGTCTTTTCGCTCATGGATATCCTCCCTTAAGACGTGTGTATGTTTAAGTATGCGAATTGTCTAATCAGTAAAGGGGTCGGGTAGCTATTGCTATCATTCAGTAGTGCTGCTGTCAAGAATAAATCAGCGTCTTTAATCTTAGCAGAATGCGCGCAAATAAAAAGGGCGGATCCCCTGGAGATCCGCCCTTTTTTTGCTGTGCGAGAATGAATCAGCTGGCCTGCAGGGCCTGCTCGACGTCGGCGATCAGGTCGTCGATGTGCTCGATGCCGACCGACAGGCGGATCAGGTCGGGGGTCACCCCCGAAGCGATCTGCTGGGCTTCGGAGAGCTGGCGGTGGGTGGTGCTGGCCGGGTGCAGCACGCAGCTGCGGGCGTCGCCGACATGCACCACCAGGGCGATCACCCGGGTCGCCTCCATGAACCTGACGCCGGCCTCGCGGCCCCCCCTGATGCCGAAGGTCATCACCCCGCTGGCCCCTTTCGCCAGGTACTTGCGGGTCAGGGCGTAGCTCGGGTGGCTTTCCAGGCCGGGGTAGTTGACCCAGGCCACTTTCGGATGCTTTTGCAGGTATTTGGCCAGCGCCAGGGCATTGCTGCTGTGGCGCTCCATCCGCAGCGGCAGGGTGGTCAGGCCGTGGTTGAACAAGAAGCTGTTCATCGGCGCCGGGGTGGCGCCCAAATCGCGCATGTACTGCACGCGGGCCTTGATGATGTAGGCCAGGCGGCCGAACTTTTCGACGTAGCGCAGGCCGTGGTAGCTGGCATCGGGCTCGGTCAGGTCCGGGTACTTGCCGCCGGTCCAGTCGAAGCGGCCGCCGTCGACGATCACCCCGCCGACGCTGGTGGCGTGGCCGTCGATATACTTGGTCGCCGAGTGCACCACGATGTCGGCGCCGTGCTCGAGAGGCCGGCACAGGTACGGGGTGGGGAAGGTGTTGTCGATGATCAGCGGCACCCCCATCGCCTGGGCGACCGCCGAAAACTTTTCAAAATCGAGCACGTTCAGCCCCGGGTTGCCGATCGTTTCGGCGAACAGCGCCTTGGTCTCCGGGCGGAACTGGCGCTTGATTTCATCGATCGACGCATTGGGATCGATGAAGCTGACCTCGATGCCGAGCTTCGGCAGGGTGTTGGCGAAGAGCGAATAGGTGCCGCCGTACAGGGTGCCGGCGGTGACGATGTGCTGGCCGGCCTGGCAGATGTTCATGATCGCCAGGGCCGTGGCCGCCTGCCCCGAAGAGGTCGCCAGGGCGCCGACGCCCCCTTCCATCAGGGCGATTTTCCCCTCGAAGGCTTCGGTGGTCGGGTTGCTGATGCGGGTGTACATGTGGTCGGGCAGGTCGAGGTCGAACAGCCTGGCCACGTGGTCGGCGCTGTCATACTTATATGTGGTGCTCTGGCAGATCGCCGGGATGCGCGGTTCGGTCGGTTTCGGCGCATAGGTTCCCTGTACCGCCTGCGTCTCGATTTTCCAGGATGTGCTCATGTAATCCTCCTTGTTGATGCTGAATTGAGATCCGGCATAGTAGCAGAAATTGCGCGGAAATGGATTAAAAAGGCTATCCTCCGGCCGGGTTATTTTATCGGAGCTTGGCGCCGGCCGGGCCGACAATCTGTTTGCAAAATCGCCGCAGTTTGGCTATGAATGAACGCTGCCAATAGCGGAGAAATGACATGTCCATGGATATCCTCAGCCTCGACGCCGTGGTTCGCGAATTGAACGGACTGCTGCGCGGCGCGGCTCTCAGCCAGATCCATCAGCCCGGCCCTTCGGAGCTGGTGCTGCGGCTGTGGACCGGGCGGGAAAACCTGCGGCTGCTGCTGTCGGTGGACCCGCGGGCCAGCCGCCTGCACCTGACCGCCAAAAAACTCCCCAACCCGCAGGCGCCGCCGCGCTTCTGCCAGCTGCTGCGCTCGCGCCTGACCCGCCTGCTGGCCATCGAGCGGCTGCCGGCTGAGCGGATCGTGCTGCTGCACTTTGCCGGCAGCGAAAAGAGCCGCTGGACCCTGGTCGCCGAGCTGCTCGGCAGTCACGCCAACCTGGTTCTGCTCGACGGGGCAGGGCGGGTGGTCGACACCCTGCTGCGGCAGCCCCAGGGGCCGCGCCCGCTGCTGCCCGGCCGGCCCTACCTGCCGCCGGCAGCAACAAACAGAATCGACCTGGCGGCCGGCCTGCCGGAGATCCCCGCTCTTCCCTTCGAGCGCTGGCTGCTGGAGCAGATCACGCCGATGACCCCCCTCTGGGCCGCCGAGCTGGCCGCCGCAGCCGCCTGCGGGGAGGTGCCGGCGCAGCTGCTGGGCCATTTCCGCGAGCAGTGGCTGGCCGGCGACTTCAGCCCCTGCCTCCTTACCTGGCAGGGGCGGCCGCTGCTGTCGGCGCTGCTGCCCCAATATGTCGAGATCGCCGGGCTGCAGCGCTTTGCCTCCATGTCCGAGGCGGCCGACGCCTTTTACGGCGAGGCCAGCGAGGACGCGGTCTTCGGCAGCGGCAAGGGAGAGCTGGAGAAGCTGGTGCGCAAGGCTAGCCAGCGGCTGGAAAAACGCCTGGCCAACATCGCCGCCGAGGCTGAACGGGGGCAGAATTACGAGCGCCAGCGGCAGCTGGGCGACCTGCTGCTGGCCAACCTCTACCGGCTGCGCCGGGGGCTGGCCGAGGTCACCGTCGACGACTGGTTCGCCGACCCGCCGGCTCCGGTGACCATACCCCTCGACCCGGCGCTCTCCCCCCAGGAGAACGCCGAAGCCTGCTTTCGCCGCCACCGCAAGGGCAAGCGCGGGGTCGAGCACATCGCCCGCCGCCGCCTTGAAACCGCCGAAGAGCTCGACTGGCTGGCCGGGGTGGCGCTGGCCATCGACGAGGCCGAAACGGCGGCCGAGCTGCAGGCGCTCCGCCAGGAGTTGGTCGCCGGCGGCGTGCTCAAGCCCCCCGCGCGGCCGCCGCGCAGGCTGCCGGCCCCGGCTGCCGACGCCGGCCTGCGGCAGGCCCTCAGCCCTTCCGGCCTGCGCCTGATCTGGGGGCGCAACAACCGCAGCAACGACCAGGTCAGCAAGTCGCTGACCGACGCCGACGATCTCTGGTTTCACGCCCACAACCTGCCGGGCTGCCACCTGGTGCTCAAGCGGGAAGGGCGGCGCGAGATCCCCGAGGCCGACATCCAGTACGCCGCCGCCCTGGCCGCCGGCTATTCCCGCGGTCGCGACGACCACAAAGTCGAGGTGATGGTGGTCGAAGGGCGCAGCGTCCGCAAGCCCAAGGGAGCCCGTCCGGGGCTGGTGCTGGCCGAGCCGATGCGCACCCTGGTGGTGCGGCCGCAGCGCCTGCCGGAGGCCTCTGCAGAAAAAAATGAAGGATGAAAATTTTTTGGTTGCAATGGGTCAGGGCATTTGTTATAAACACCCTCGCTTCAAGCCGAAGTGGTGGAATTGGTAGACACGCTAGGTTCAGGGTCTAGTGGGCGTAGGCCCGTGGGAGTTCGAGTCTCCCCTTCGGCACCAAACAAAAAATAACCCGGTCGCAAACGCGATCGGGTTTTTTTTTGAAAAAAATTCGGGGGAGACTCGAAGCGCAGCGAGCGCTGACTTGATGTCAGAAGAGCCGGCAGGGGGCGGAGGGGCTGCGCTAGAAGTTAAATGATTTGACATCCGGGATGATCAGGGAGTAATTTATTAACTTGAATTGTTTTTTGTTGTAATTCAGGGAGGTTGCTGGATGTGCTCGGGTGAGGGTGAGTCCGTTTTTTAAAGGTCGTTTTTATCGGTGAGGTGCCGGTGAAGACGGCCTTTTTTGTTGCTGGGCTCAACAGCGGGTCGTTGATGTGATGGAAAAATGGATAACCAGATACCTGGTGCCGCTGCTTCTGCTGACCCTTGTCGTCGCCCTGTACTTTGAGCTGCG